>MGXX01000057.1:0-1980 GCA_001801515.1 Gammaproteobacteria bacterium RIFCSPHIGHO2_12_FULL_38_11 | reverse complement strand
CCTGCTTGTTTCGATAAATCTTTCAACACCGCTTTCAAACGCTCTTCAAATTCACCACGAAATTTTGCACCCGCAATTAACGCCCCCATATCCAGCGCTAATACTTTTTTATTTTTAATGCCTTCAGGTACTTCACCGTTTATAATTCGTAATGCCAGACCTTCAACAATGGCGGTTTTACCCACACCCGGCTCACCAATTAACACGGGATTATTTTTCGTGCGGCGCTGCAACACTTGAATGGTTCGTCGAATTTCTTCGTCACGCCCGATGACCGGATCTAATTTTCCAGCGTGCGCACGTTCAGTTAAATCAATCGTGTATTTTTCTAATGCTTGACGTGTGCCTTCTGCATTGGGATCAGATACTTTTTCATTACCACGCATTTTTTTTATCACCTCTTGTAATGATTTTTCTTTCATTCCTGATTTTTTCAATACTTCTTGTAATATGGATTTTGTTTCCATCACTGCCAATAAAAATAATTCTGATGAAATAAATTCATCTTTATTTTTTTGCGCTAATTTATCACATCGATTGAGCAATTGCGCAAGTGAATTAGAAACATGCACTTGACCTGGTGCACCCTCGACTTGCGGAAAATGTTTGATGACTTTTTCTAATTCATGAATAAGCTGTGACCTATTCGCACCGGATTGCTCGAGTATGGCAGCTGTTGAACCGCCATCTTGTTGCAGCATCGCGAGCATCACATGCTCTGGTTCAATCACTTGATTGTCATGACCCAATGCAAGCGACTGCGCGTCCGCTAAGGCCATTTGAAATAGATTCGTAAATTTGTCCATTCGCATATCACTACCTCACGTAAACGACGTTCTTTAATTTATCATGTAAGGAGCTGTCTAAGAATAACTTCCTTTTCTTAGCGCTCAGTGCGATGGTAGATTGAAATGTTTTGACTGAAAAAATGCGCTGGAATATAAATATATTTCAAGCGTTTTTGAAGGAAAAACATTTCAATCTACCGAAGCAATGAGATGCTAAAAAGGGAAGTTATTCATAGACAGCTCCTAAGGGCCCAAAAGAAACATTTCAAGTGAAGGAAAGGCGGTTAACGCGCTTCAATTTTCAACGCATCAAAATCCCAATGATTTTTGTCCATCAACTGACTGGGACTCATGCTTTGCAAAGCGTGAAGCATATTGCTGGGAATTTTTGGATTATCTAGACTTAATTCTTCAATTAATTTCGCTACTTTTTTGCGAGTAAGATTTTCTTGCGAACCACACAACGTGCAGGGAATAATCGGAAATTGCTGCTCACTTGCGTAGGCCTTAATATCTGCTTCCTGACAATATACCATCGGACGAATCACGATATGTTTTTTATTATCGGATAATAATTTCGGCGGCATCGATTTAATTTGTCCAGAATATAAAATCGACATCAACAACGTTTGAATTAAATCATCGCGATGATGACCCAGTGCCACTTTGTTATAACCATTTTCTTCCGCATAACGATAAATATTGCCGCGACGCAAACGTGAACATAAAGAGCAATACGTCTCCCCTTCTGGAATCACGCGTTTCACAACGGAATACGTGTCACGCGTTTCAATTTCATACGGGATTTTATGATCTACTAACCAATTTCGCATGTGCGAATCATCCCAGCCGGGTTGCGATTGATCTAGTGTATAAGAAAATAATTCAAACGAATGTCGCCATTCAAGGCGAATTAAATTTAAAATCATCAGCATGGAATAAGAATCTTTTCCACCCGATAAACACACCATCACGCGATCGCCTTTTTGAATTAACTTATAATCAGCGATGGCTTTCGTAACGTAATGAATTAATTTCTTTTCGATTTTAGACGCAGTATTCATGAGATCCAAATGAAAAGACGCGACAGAGCGCGTCTCTGTATAACGACATTACTGTGCAGGTGTTGCTGCAGGCGCAGTTGCGGATGCGTCAGCTGCTGGTGTAGCAGATGCATCAGCTGCTGGTGCCG
>MGXX01000056.1:18178-27725 GCA_001801515.1 Gammaproteobacteria bacterium RIFCSPHIGHO2_12_FULL_38_11 | reverse complement strand
TTAGTAACTTTAGCACAAGGATTTTTTAATTCCATTGAATTTGGTGTCGATTATTATTCAGGCGGTATTCTAATCGAAGTGCCAGCGGCGAGTATCCGTGTGACGGATTTAGAATGGGTCAAGCCAATAATACAACAATATGAAGATAAAATATCGATTTCTGCACAGATTCAAACAAAGTTGGGAATGATCGAAAAAATCATCACGATTCACTCAACGCTTGAAGAAATCAATGTTCAATACTGTTTTCATGATTTTGAGCGTCCTAAAGGCATTGTGCGTGTTGGACTATTTACTTTTAATCCCGAAACGTTCTTTTTACCGATTAAAATAACTTGTAAAAACGGTGGGCCGATGTTAGAAAATTTCAATATCGATCGCGATGAGATAAACCATGGAGCAGCAGTCTCAACGCTTGTTTCTAGCACAACAGCATTGGGCGCAACCGATGGCCGCCTTGTGTTGGTCGATGCAAAAGATAAAAAGCTATTTATTTATTGGGATCCCTCAGTGTGTGCTGTTTCTCCAATGTTGAAGCATTATTGTTTGCGAGATAAATATTTAATGCGACTGTCTTTTTCATTGAGTGAATTAGATGATACTGCCCACTCTGGAGGAAAACTCTTACCATGTCGTTTCACTATAAGTGCGGTGGATTAGCTGTTCCCGCTAACCTTACGCGATGGGGGTTACCTAAGGGGGAGAATCGCGATTCTCCCCCTTAGGTGCAAGCAGAAGCTTTGCTTCTGCGTAGCATATATACAAACAAAGCGGTTCCCGCGTTCTTAGCGGGAACTGCTGGCAGTGGATAAGAAGGATAAAGACTATGTCAATAGTTAGACATAAAATATCGCTAAAAGGAATTGAATTATACAACAAAGCCAAATCCTTAATTCCGGGAGGCACGCAATTATTATCCAAACGCCCCGAAATGTTTGCGCCTGATGTTTGGCCAGCCTATTATGATAAAGCCAAAGGTTGTCGGGTGTGGGATCTTGATGGTCAAGAATATATTGATATGTCAATCATGGGTATTGGCGCAAATATTTTGGGTTATGCAGATGATGATGTCGATCAAGCTGTCATCGAGACCATCAAGAAAGGAAACTCTTCCTCGCTAAATTGTCCTGAAGAAATAGCGCTAGCTGAATTACTCCTTGAACTTCATCCATGGGCACAAATGGTTCGCTATACGCGCAGCGGTGGCGAGGCAATGGCAGTGGCCATTCGTGTTGCACGTGCTGCTACGAAACGTGAAATAGTGTTGTTTAGTGGGTATCATGGTTGGCAAGATTGGTATCTTGCAGCAAACCTTGCTGAGGAGGATGCTTTAGACGGCCAACTCATGCCGGGATTGGCTCCTAACGGCATTCCTCGCGGATTACATGGGACTGCCTTATCATTTCATTTTAATGACATTGAAAATTTAAGAAGTGTCGTAAAGGGAAAAGAAAAACAAATCGCTGCAATCGTTGTTGAACCAGCACGTGGAGAAGATGCACCAAAAGTTGATTTACAGGCACTGAAAGAACTTGCACATGAAATCGGTGCGGTGCTTATTTTTGATGAAATTACCAGCGGGTTTCGACTGTGCGCTGGCGGTATTCACCTAAGATATGGTGTGAATCCAGATATGGCTGTATTTGCAAAATCTATTGCAAATGGATACGCGATGGCGGCTATTCTCGGCATAGAGCCTGTCATGCAGGCAGCACAAAAAACATTTATTTCTAGCACCAATTGGACAGAGCGAATTGGACCAACAGCAGCATTAGCCACGATAAATAAATATATCAGTAAAAAAGTTGATCGTCATATCATTTCAATTGGACAACAGGTTAAGCAAATCTGGATCCAGGCAGCAGAGAAAAATGGATTGCCAATACAAGTTTCTGGTTTGGCAACATTGGGGGCTTTCGTATTTAACAGATCAGACAATCGATTACTACAAACTTTATTTACAGTAAAAATGTTGGAAAGAGGTTTTTTAGGATTTAGGCAATTTAAACCAGCATTCGCTCATCAATTGTCTGATGTTATAGCATACGGTGCAGCGGTAGATGCGGTGTTTCAGGAGCTTACTGAAGACAATCTTGAAAAATCATTGTTGACACCTTTGGCGCATCAAGGATTTGTGCGATTGACTAAAGAATGAATGTATAGGGCGAAAAGATTAACTCACGGAGATCTTTATTATGGTTACAGCAATCATTCAAGCACGAATGAGATCTTCGCGTCTTCCTGGCAAAATATTAGCTCTAGTAATGGGCAAGCCTATTTTATACTACGTTTACGAACGTGTTCGCCTCTGCAATAAAATTGAAAATATTATTGTTGCGACTTCTGAATTACCAGAAGACGATCAGGTTCTTGAATTTTGCAATCAGGCAGGGCTCTTATGTTATCGCGGATCCGAGGCGGATGTTTTAAAACGATATTTGGAGGCTGCGTTATTTGTTCAAAAGATTACTGGAAGAGTTCCAAATCCTATATTTAGGATTACAGCGGATTGTCCTTTAGTTGATCCCACTTTTCTTTCAAAACTTTTGTATTTTTTTAGAGAAGGACACCTCGATTATGCTGGATTGGGAGAAAGTTTTCCTGATGGTTTTAATGCTGAAATATTCAGCTTTGAGGTTTTGAAGAAAACAGTGTTAGCAGCCAACAAACCTTCGGAGCGGGAGCATGTTACTCCGTTTATAAAATCACATCCCGAGCTATTTCATAGCAAATATCTAGAGTTAGAGAATACACCAACTGAATTTGGATTTCCTCAATTAGAAAAGTTAAATAATCTATTATTGAGCTTAGATGAGCCTTACGATTTTGAAGTTATTTCTTCTATTTTAAAGCATTTTTATAAACGTAACCCAAGATTTTCCATGACCGATGTGCTACAGTTTATTCTTGAAAATAAGTGTCCAGAGCCTCGAACAGACAACAGAGGTTCAGCTATCGGTTATTTAAAATCGCTTCATCAGGAGGGAGTAGTTTAAACATGAAAGTTGCAGTGATTGGATGTGGTTCAATGGGAGCCAAGCATATTAATCATTTATTAGAGCTGGGACATGATGTTTCAATCTGCGATATCAATGCCCATCGATTAAATGAAGTTGCGCAAAAATTCAAAATCCAAAAAAAATGTGAGGATTTTAGAAATCTTCTGGATTTGGATAATCTGGATGCCGTTGTTGTGGCAACAGATACTGCCTTTCACGCAAAAATAAGCTGTTATTTTGCGCAAAAAGGTATTTCATATTTTTCGGAAATTCCAATCAGTGATTCTCTAGCTGACCTGAGATCTTTGACGACTACAACCATTGAGAATAATGTTGTTTCAATGGTGGGTATGGTTTGGCGATTTCATCCTGCTATTCAAAAAATAAAACAATTAGTACAAGATGGTGTCATTGGAAAAGTGAACACCCTATCCTCCTACGGAGGAGAGTATCTTCCTGATTGGCACCCCAACGAGCCTTATAAGCGAGAATATTCCGCCCTAATCTCAAAAGGCGGTGGTGTGATTGTTACCAATATTTCCGGGTTAGATTATTTGCGTTTTATCTGCGGTGATGTTGAAAATGCGTTTGCGGTTTATGATTCTATCAGCCATATTGATATTGAGGCAGAAGACTTTTTTATGGGTATTCTGCAATTCAAAAACGGTGCTTTTGCCCAAATTTATTCGGATTTTTTCCAACGTCCAGTAGAACACAGATTAGATATAGTGGGTGATAAAGGCAAAATACATTGGGACCACAATCATAAAGTGGTGAGACTTTGTTCCTTTGCAGATGTTTCAACTGGAAAGTGGACAGAATATCCTTATGAATTAAATAATTTTCATACGCTATATAAAGAAGAAATGAAGCATTTTTTATGCTGTGTTCAGGAAAGAAAGGAAACCATCATCCCAGTGCATGACAACGTAAAATCAGTCATTGTTGGTGTTGCCTTAAAACAATCCTTTATAGAGCGAAAGATGGTGAGCGTAAGGGATTAAGCAAAATAACTTATACTTTTCAAGGTGTTTCAATGCGGAAATTTTTTCATCAATATTTATTCTTACTTAATTCCTATGCTCGGAAAAAAATAGTTGTTTTACTCATTTTCTTTATTTTATCTTCTTGTCTGGATATCATTGGTCTTGCTCTGATAAGTATTTTCTTGGCTCTTATTGTAAATCCAAACAAGTATTTACATTATTTGCCTTTACATCATTTCTTGCATGGAAAAAAATTAATTTTTTTGTCTGGCAGTCTCATTATTTTATCTTTCTTACTCAAAGGGATTTTTAATTCTTTTTTGCAGAAACGGGTTGTGTCTACCAGCTTTAAATTCAATTTAGACTTAAAACTTCGTCTTATTCATGCTTTCCAATATGCACCATATATTTATCATATCAATCAGAATTCCTCCTCCTTACTGGCACGAATAGGATATATTGATACGTTTACAGGAAATATTCTATTCCCATCCTTAACCATTTCTTCAAATCTCATGATTACCTTGGGGATAGCCGTATTTTTATTAGTGATCAACCCCATTTCAACAGTACTTTTGATTATTCTCTGTGGTGTCTTTATTGGCATTAATAATGGATTATTAAAGGGAAAAATAAAGGAAACCGGTAGAATTTATGCCGAAGAGAGTGCAACAATTATAAAAAATATTCAGCATGGCATAAGCGGAATAAAAGAAATCAGAATTTTTGGGAAAGAACAATATTTCCGTAACCGCATTGCATCAAGTGCTCGTGTTTGTGTAAAAGCATTAGAGACCAATGCACTCTATCAAATATTGCCAAGATACACGATTGAATCTGTGTTATCTATATTTATCATTCTATTATGTTTTGGCTCCTTATCCTTTGGAATGAGCCCTGATAACATTATATCATTTGTAGGAGTATTTGCTGCGGCAGGTGCAAGACTCCTACCAACCATGACCCAATTAACTGCCGGTATTAACCAAATTGTATTTTCAGCCTATGCTATGGATAAAGTATATCATGAATTAAAATATTTTGACCAAATTAAAAGTGTCGCTATTCCCAAAGTGTCCCCCAATAAAATTCCATTCTCATCCGTTACACTTCAAAATCTGAGCTTTAATTATCCGAATAGAAAAAATCATGCGTTAAGAAACATCAACCTTACTTTCTATAAAGGCCAATCGATTGGCCTAATAGGAACGTCTGGCGCCGGAAAAAGCACTTTGGTCAATTGTATTTTAGGTTTTTTAGAACCTCAAGAAGGCCAAATTCTGATTGATGGTAAACCTATTACTAACATGCGCGAATGGATTAATAATTTTGCTTATATTCCTCAAGATATATTTTTATTGGATGATACAATAAAAAATAACATTGCATTAGGGTTAGAAGAATTTGAAATCGATCAAAAGCAATTAGAAAAAGCCATTCATATGGCCCAGTTAGATCAAGTTATTAATGAATTGCCACAAGGCATTGAGACACTAATTGGTGAAAAAGGAATACGGTTATCAGGCGGCCAACGCCAACGTGTAGCACTAGCTCGAGCATTTTATCATGACAGAGAAATTGTTGTATTGGACGAAGCAACATCGTCACTGGATAATGAAACAGAAAGAGAAATTATTCATTCAACAAAATGCCTTCAAAAGGTCAAAACACTCATTGTCATTGCTCATAGACTGACAACAGTTCAACATTGCAATATTATTTTTAAGTTATCGCAAGGTGAAATTATCCAAAGTGGTTCATTTCAGGAGGTTATTGGACATAATATGCTAACTGCTTAAAAGTACCTAATTTTGATGGGCAATATTAATTTTTGAAAGTGTCGAATGACACATTGTGCTGAGAAAAAGAGTATCCAAGCTAAAAGCAATGAAGTTATATCCTTCTTCAATCCGCTGAGACACTTCGTCAGGATTTGGATGAATCACATGTAATCCAACTGATTTTTTGTAGGATTTCGCTACATTCCTTATATGGTCCAGTGCTTTTAACATATCTGGGTGATTAAACTCGCCAGGACATCCTAAAGATCCGGATAAATCATAAGGACCAACAAAAAATCCATCTATCTCATCAACAGAAAGAATACTCTCTAAATTTTCTACACCATGAATATGCTCGATTTGGACAATAACGATACTATCTGTTTTTACCCATTTTTTATATTCATCAAAGGTATTGCCATATCCTTGTGCGCGTCCTAGACCGACTCCTCGTTTTCCGAGGGGTGGATATTTTACGCTCTCAACCGCTTTCATTGCTTCTTCTCTTGTATTGACCATGGGCACAATCACCCCATGTGCTCCAGCATCCATGACATGCTTAATTAAGATGGGCGAATTCTCTCCAACTCGCACAAATGGAATCACGTTGTTCGCATCAATGACTTGAATCAGTTGTTGCGCTTCGGAAAGCGTGATTGCACTATGTTCCATATCAATTGTGAGCCAATCAAATTTTGATCGTGCCATAATTTCAGCAATTGCAGTATTTCCAATGGTAATCCATGATCCAATGGTGACTACTTTATTATTTAATGTTTCTTTGATTGATTTATTAAACATAGAGTCCTTTGGAGGATCCAAGTAGTTCGGCCAAAATAAAATCCTCTTCGATATCAATATCAATACTTTCTAATTTAGGTGTTTCAAATAACATTGGGTTATTTCCAATTCGACATTTTTTTTTATTAAAACTTGATCGAGTAAATATATATAAATTTGAATTTTCCATAAAAATGGGTGGTAAATCTTGTGTTCGCAACATTTCCATTAGATCATGATTGACTGGTATCAAATTTTCACGATACAACCGGCCTTGAATACGGTCCACTGTAAAAAGAGAGTCATAATTATTTTGGTTATTTAAAAAAGTCTTAATTACTTTATTAATTGTTTCTACTCTAAGCAATGGATTGGTACTATGCGTTTGAAGAAAATATTCACCATCAAGTTGTGATAAATCATAGTCAATAATCGTATTCATGGTTACAAAATCACCTTGAATAGCCAATGGACGATCAATAATCTTTACCCTTTCTCCAAAGAGTTGATTGATCTTATCTTTAATCGGTTGACTCTCTGTATTGACATAAACTTTATCAATATAGAATGACTCTAATAATGAATTTATAACATAATAACAGAGAGGCTTATCCATAAAGAGACGCAGATTTTTATTTGGAACGCGTTCAGAATGCCCTTTCATTGGAACCAATGCTTTAAATTTAATATTTGAAGTCATAATAATAAAAACGCTCGAGAGCATGGGGGATAAGTTTTATATTCAATCAGTTGCCGTTTATTAGAAGCACATATCTTCTTTAAAAGAGTTTCTGTCTCGCATTTTCCTTCGCCCATGTTAATAAAATAATCATCCATAAAAAGAACACTGCTGGGTAGCATTTTTAGAATGACCATCTGTAGGGCGGCTTCAATGGATGAAAGCAAATTACAATCAATCACACACAATGCAATATTCATAACGGTTGAAAATTCCTTTCGGACATCTTCAGTCCTAAAATCCCCTTTAATCAGCCTTACATTAGAGCCAATATGATCTGTCAAAAATTGATGGGTGATTTCATAATCGGATAAAAAATCACCGACTTTCAGAAACGGATTGGCATGCTGATCTTGGTGAGTCAAAGAAGGTTCTCCGCTGAAAGTATCCAACCCAACATATTGGGCGATACACTCAGAACGTTGTAAAATTTTATGCGCTGAGTACATCATCTCACCTCGATAAAGGCCAAATTCCGCATAAGCACCGATGATTTTGTTCACAATAAAATAACCACGAATATCGAGCAGAAACTGAATTTTTCGCTGTTGTCGATGTTGATGATCTAAAGATCGTGCTAATGCATCCAATTCATGGGTAATTTCACCAATCTCTTGCTGTTCATTTTCCAAATGAGTTTTCATCAGTTTGATAGCTCTTCCTATTGTAAAATTCCTGTCATATATTTATCTTCATATTCTTCACAAAGACGATCCAGAACTTTTAATGCATCTGGCGTTGCCTCAGCTTTAACGAAATCACGTCGCTCCTGCAGCTCATCTCGTTCCGTGGCTCCTTTTTTGGGGCGTTTCCAACCATACTGACGATAGATTGGGCGATTAATTCCATCTGCAATCATGCTGCGAGGCACATTCTGACGCTTCATTTCTTTGAGCGTTGTTTTGTTAATTTTTGTTCCCATCAGATTTGTAATTTTTTCAAGATAGGGCCATGGATCAACAACAAACTGCTCAAAAGGCACAATAACTACACCATCACGCTCTCTTGGTGTCATGTTATCGAGTGCTGACTGCGCCATTGCAAGCGATTTTTCAATAGAATAAATTACTTTATCCATCGAGCTGGACGTTACATACAGATCTTCCCATCCTTTAGTAAAAAATGGTAACTCATGCCCATGATGATCAAACCCAATTGTAAAATCGCGCTCATCATTTCCGTACCGCTCAATATAAAGACGCCATTGACGTACCATATAAAGAGGGTGACGAACACCCTCAACTAAACAAAAATTTTCTTTCACTGCACGCACGATCGGAACACCGTGTATCAGAAGGTTGTGTGTCAAGGTTTGTAAAATTGGATTATCTCTTTTAATTCGGGCAAGAGCCTCAGCATCACCATTCATAAATATACGTTTAATGTAACGCCATGGGTTTGGATTTTTAAAAATCGAAGAGAGATCTTTGTAGCGAAGATTAATCTCTCGAGTCATTGATAAATTATATAAATCTAAGTCAGTTAGCATTCGAATCATTGCCACCGTTGCATCTTCAGTAATTCTTCTTAAATGATAAAGAGAACAGATATGTTCAATAGCGTAATTATATTTTTGAATCTCAACCCCCTGGAGGGCACCCAGGATAGGTGACATCATGGATTTTCCACAACCAGGAAGACCGCCAACAAATATAATACGACTGGTAATTTTATGCTTACGGATAATTTCATGTGCACTAGTTAAATGCTTACTTTCTGAGGTAACTTTCGCAATGTTCTCACTCATAAAAACTCCGTATGTGTCGAAATGTTCCACAATCCCCATCACCAATCAAACAGGGTATTTAATTAAGGTTTGAACACGATTACTATACTATTTTATTATAACTAATTGATCAAGATTCAAATTCAAATCCAGACATGATCCACCCATTGCTTTTTTTCTTTGTTTGGTTTCTACTTTCATTATCGGCTCCTTTTTGTTTACAATTTGAGTAAAACACAACGAGTGCTCCACTTTGGAGCCACTCTTTCAAATTGCAATGGAATTTAGGATAACCTCTCGATCCTGCAGGATGTTTTACATGCACTCAGTCATCAGAAAAAAAGTGATTAATTTTATGTTTGAACTGCATTCACAAAATGTATTACCTCATTGGTCTATAGCCAATGAGAAAATACTTTATACACTTGCCATAGATCAGCTCCCTGTATGGGGGCCTAGACAAAAATATATCTTTTATATGATGCGATTGGCATATAGGTTGAAAATTTCAGACTTGATCATATTCTTGGTAGGGT
>MGXX01000056.1:0-18161 GCA_001801515.1 Gammaproteobacteria bacterium RIFCSPHIGHO2_12_FULL_38_11 | reverse complement strand
CTCGTGTCTTTGCTGGTTTTGGCGCAGCCAGTGAGGAGTATCTTTATCAGAAATATAAGTGTGAAGCGAATGATTCACCACTTAAAATCAACTGGATCACTCAAGAAGGTATTCCAGCCATAGGCAAAATGAATTTATGGAAATTGCTTTCTACATTGGCTCTTCATGCATTTGGATTTTCCAAAAAAATAAAAAAATCACCAGAAAGGATTTCTTCTAAAGCACCCTATTTTTTAACTGGATGTGCCATGAATATTGGACAATATGCTTACTACTATCATTTTTTTCAGATGGTTAAGAAAAAAGGGATACATGAGGCAGCCTTCTCGGCACCTGATATGGCTGCATTTGCAGCTGCTGATGTAAAAATCAGGACAATATTTCTTCAGCATGGGCTTTTAGCGCTCAGTATTTTGTTTCCTGGGTTTGATCGCATGGATGTTATTACGGCTGATGAAGAACACTATCTAGAATGTCTCTGGAAAAATTCTCAAATTTTTCGTATGAATAAAGAATCAAACAAGCATAAAAATAACGTCATCATGATCTTATCACCAAGCAGACATGAACACGTTGTTGCAATTGAATCTTTAACTACATGGATGGTAAATAATGGGTTTCAAACCGTAATCCGTTTAACTCCTAAAGCTCCCAAGGCAGTAGTTGATCATTTACATCGGAGCATATCTGATTTTATTCTTGATGATCTTTCAATGCCATTAGAGGTAAGCTTTGAAAAATGGAAGCCTAAATTTGTCGCCTCATGGACATCAACAGGGCTTGCGATAGCTCTGCAACTGGGGAGTTTACCCATCAGTCTTCATGATCCAATCACAGGAGATGAGCTTTGGGAGCGGCTACACCCGAGCCCTTTAGATAACATGATTTATCCAATGAGAAATCGGGTATTATTTTGGCCATATGATAAAGAAAAAATAGAGATGGCTGTACAATCAGTAAATAATTATCGTCATCAAATAGCATACTTAAAAAGTTATCATCTGACTTCGTAATGTTTTCAAGTAATTAAAATGCTAGGCACTACATTCCGAAATGCTTTAATTAATGCCGACCAAAGATTAATCTTCTTGGTGCAATTATCGACAATTACCAAAAGGAGAAACCAATGGCCGTGCGTGTAAATAATACTAAATTAATGGAAGTAGTGGAACTAACCATTAGAATATTAAGAGGCATACTATTTTCATCCTAATATGAATACCATCTGATTAAACTTCTTGATATATAGCAGATAATTTTTTAGCATGCTGCTCCCATGTAAAATTCTCGTGAACATGTTTTTTTCCATTTAAAGCGATTAGTTTCATTTTTTCAGGATGATTAAATATCATCCGCAACACGTTTTTCAGTGAAAAGACGCTGTCTCTTTCAACTAACAACCCCGTTTCTTCATGTTTAATAAACATGGATGGGCCTTGGTCTTGCGTGCCGATTGCAAGCAAACCAAACGCCATTGCTTCAAGATGCGCAACTCCGAAAGCTTCTGGAAAAGAAGGTAAACAAAAAATGTCGGATTTTAATAGATAACAATATACTTCTGCGTGCGTGCAAAACCCAACAAACTTAACCTTATCTTTCAAACCAAGCGAAAATGCTAATTGTTCATACGTTGTTTTGAGCGTACCATCGCCAATAACGATATAAGTCCAATTATATTTTTTTTCTTTTTCAAGATCGGCAAATGCCAGGAGTGTTATATCAATTCGTTTTGCATCATCAGAAAGATTACTTGCGCTAACAAATGTTAAAGTATCTGGCCAATATCTCTTATTGTTAATAAGCATGTTTTTAGAGAATAAAAATCCATTTGGCACAATTGCAAAATTATTATCATTCTTCACCAACTTTTTGAAAAAATTCCGTAATGGTTCGCCAACTAATACAATTTTCTTGACTTGTGACAACGCCTTAGAAATTGGTTTTCTAACCCCACGCCAATATCGTTCATTGGTTTCCGCGCCATGCATTGTTGCAATTACTGGCACGGCAAATTGAGAAGCAACACGAATAACGGAGGGCACGCTTAGCTCATTATGCACGTGTATTAAATCAATTGAATAATTTTTTATTATTTTCTTAAGCCGCATTCCGATTTGTTTAAATGATATCCAATTACTTAACCATCTAGCGTAGTTTCTTGGAATGGAAAAATAGTAGGTAACCAAAATTTCAATATCATGGCCAATTTGAAACGGATCTCGCGGTTGATGCCTGTTGGGCTTGATAATTTTTAAAATCGATGGTATCCACGGTCTTGTCACAAGAACAGTGATATTATAACCCTCATTCTTTAATGCAGTTATTGAATTTACGATAAAAAGACCATCATGATCCTCAGCATGACTAGGAAACCATGGCGTTACAATTAATATATTCATTTATTTGGGCTACCATATTTTTTTAGGAGCTCTTTTATTTTTAATGATTGGTTAACTGGAAAAATAATCATGTTATTTCGAAAGTGGATTGTTGAAGCATGTAGTTTTTCATCCTTTCTCACCTCTGGTGGTAAATCAGGCCAACTAGTAGCTGGCCATTTATTTTTTGTTAGTTCATTGTAAATGATTTTTGCTTCATTATTAACAGAATTAAAAACAGCTACATAAGGAGTTTCATTTTCATCTGTATTAAAAACATGCTCCATTTTTATTTTTCTTTTTACTATAATTTTCTCCCATACTTTGGCGCATTTCTTTCGATGTTCTATATACATAGGTATTTTTTTTTGTTCTAAAAATAACAGTTTTTTTGCGAAAGGGTGCATGTAGGTGGTAGTTGGCATGGGTTGATGAGCGCCATCTAATTCATACGGCGGAATTTTTTTAAAATATAGAAAAAAATCATAAAAATTACGTGTAAGATTTTTTATGACTTGCCTTATAAGCCACTTAAAAAATGGATAATATCCACTGCCCAATAGGGTTCTAATCGATTCAAACTCAATATATCTAACTTTATTCTTCTCGATATAATCGTTGACCGAGGATCGCATAATACATAATGCGCCCTGGGATATGGCAAAAAATTTATGTGGACTATACAGCACAAAATGACTAGCTAACCCTATTTCACCAAAGGGTAAAATGACATGAGCTGCATCTTCAACGAAAAGAGCATTATGTTTATCACAAAATGCTTTTGATTTTCTAACATCAGAAATTAGCCCGTAAAAATGGGTTAATATAAATATATCTGGCTTTTCAGTTTGAGCCAATACATCACATACATCCCAATCCGGTCGGAATTTTTTTTTCACAGGATAAAATACAAATTTTATTCTATTTGCTCCATATTGCCTTAGCGGCCATAACGACTGATTACAAAAATATCCAGGCACCCAAATAGTGGGGGGTCTATGAAACACCTTTTCCCACCACATGGTAACCGCTACTAATGACCATGCAGTTTTAGAAAACCAAAAAATGCTCTCACCTCCTTTACACCATGGTCTAGCAAGCGATGCATCGTCTACTGAAGATAAGAAAAAGATACGAATTAAACTTTTCCAACTGAGTAACGGCGAAAATGTAATCACTTCTTATGCCCCATAAGTTGGATAAATAATTGCAGACTCATGTTCACCAATTCGACCCAGTTTTTGAGTTTTCCAACGGGGATCTTTTTCAAAAATATGCAAATAACATGAGTTATGATAAACAATTAATGGCCTAAGTTTATCGTGATACACTTTAGAATTTATCAGCGCCAATACCTGATCTGAAAAATTTTTCATTAATCTTTCCCGAAATGGATGATATAAATAAAAAATGGTGCCCTGTTTAATTAAGTTAATGTTTTCTCCCACACAGCCTGTAAGTATTTCAACCTGCTTATATTTTTTTAATCTATTACGGGTAAAATCAGCAATCTCAGGATACACTTCGATTCCCAAAATTTTATTTTTTATGTTTTTATTTAAAAACCAATTAATTACTCTTCCCTTTCCGCAACCCAAATCAATAATGATGTCACGTTCAGTAATATCAACTTTTGAAAATAAAATGTCTAGGCAGTCATACTCCGAACTGCCCGTATTAATATAGCCATTTTCTTCATTGAAATTTTGTAATGAAATACCCAAATATTTCCCGCCAAATTTTAAATCTACAAAAGCATTTTTTATTACCTGAAAAATTCTTTTTGGTCTATGTAATGCGTTGATAACATAGTGAAAAAATATTTTTGCAATTCTCACTTTAAATTCCTATTTTAACGTCAGTATTACCTAAGAAAAATGATTAAATTCAATCAGATTTTCTTAGGCAATACTGTAAATGTCCTGGATCCCGGCTAATAAATTGTTCCCAATTTTTTGGAATAACCAGAGTATTAGGTAAGCGCAATAGATATTTTGCGCTTACCTAATACTCTGGTTATTTTATAATTTAAAAATGAATGTACTCTCCCACTAAACAATATTCTTCTCCTCGAAATCCCCTTTTAAAGTGACAAACAGAAGGGCGTTCATTTTCGTTATATCCCCCAACATCATAATACGCAATATCCCGCTGTTTTAAATAGAGCAACGTCTTCCAAACAAGAAAATGCATCGCATGTGATTTTTCTCCAGTTTCGCTCGCCCACGCGATTAATGGGGTACATTGTTTTCCATGGACGACTAATAATTTTTCAGCAAGTATTTGTGTGTTGTCATCTATTATTCGAACAACAAACACATTGCCATTATTATTTGATGCCTCATACATGGATCTCATTAGGTCAGCACTTACACCATCAAACGTTTTCTCTTTTTGCATACAAATATATTTTTTAATAATACTTTCAATATCATCTTTTTTATCAGACACTTCAAAATTATAATTAAGTTTTTCAGAATTTTTTATATAATTTCTTAATCTGCCCCTCAATGACATTTTTATCTCTTCTTCTGTTCTATCGAGATTAATCAATGCCGATTTCCATCCTTTTACCCTTTTTCTTTTAAAGAATTTTTCCATTTTTAAAAAAATTCTATTTTCTTCATCGTCAGATAAGGCCGGGGCTATAATCAGTATCTTGCGGTTCAATATCGAGAATTTTCTTCCCAATAATCGATAAGAGCACACTTTATCTTCCTGTGCCACAGTTCTATTTAGCCATATTGGTCCACGGTTAACTCTTATAATAGAAAGCAGACCAAAAATTGATTTTTCCATCCATTGGCAAATGGCGATGGGTTCGTTATTTTTTTTGATAATTCCACGATATATTTTCCATTTTTCATTTTTTTTCTTAGCCTCACCCCAAATCCAACATTGAAGCAAATTACCAAATTCAGCTCCCTTAAAATACGTTTCCCATTCATTTCTGGTGGAAACATAACTGATGGTATAGTGATTATTTATAAAACTAGACAATTCCAGCATCCTTGTGAATTTTCATTGCTACTCGATCTTTTTTGCAGATACTCCGGCAACTCGTATACTATCAGATATATTTGTCACAACAACTGCCCCGGCTGCAATCAACACATTTTTACCAATTTTAACACCTTGGATAATATTTGCACCGGTACCAATATGTGTATAATCACCAATCGCTACGTTACCTGATAATACTACACTGGTGCAACATGAACATGGTTACCAATATTGCAATCATGGTCCACGGAAGCAGATGTATTACGTGGGTCTACTCACCTTTAAGTCCGCAGGTATTTCTGCATTTTCCAATCCAGCTATGGCTGCGTATCCCATAGCCAATTCTGATTCGACTGTATTACCAGCAATGTGTGGCATTGGAATAAGATGGGGTAATGATATCAATTCATGGTCAGTAAGAGGTTCTTCTTCGAAAACGTCTAACGCTGCTCCCGCAATTTCATTATTGACTAAAGCATGTTTTAAAGCAATTTGATCTACAATCGATCCACGGGAGGTGTTGATTAAAAAAGCCGTTTTTTTCATTTTTAATAATGTATCAGTATTGATCATGTGGTGTGTTTTTTTTGTTGCTGGCACATGTAAAGAAATAATATCAGATTCTTGGATTAATGTATCAAAATCAATCTGTTTACAATTTGATGTTTTGCAAAAGTGCGATAAATCTGCGATATCGTAGATTAAAATTTTACATTCAAATGGCCTTAGTAATCGTACTACCTCCTGACCAACATAATTCGCACCAATAATCCCTATAGTCTTATGCGAAAGTTGCTCACCAGGAATTTTCTTCCACTGATAGTTTTTCAAAGTAAGAGATGAAAAAAACGAACGTCTAATCAACATTAGCATCAAAGATAGTGTAAGCTCTGCAACAGCAAGACGATTAATGCCTGGTGTTACTGCTAATTTTATACGATGACATTTTAGCGCGTCAAAATCGATCCCGTCTAATCCCACTCCAAATCGTGATATTACTTTAAGATCAGATAATTGCGATAATATCTCATCGCTAAATATTTCTAAACCAGCAATAACTTTTGTTGTATTTTTTAAAAAATCAACTAATTCTTGATTGGATAGCGCTAAATCATTATCATTAAATTTAACATGCGAATATTTTTCCAATAATGCATTTCTTAGCATCGTATTTTTAGAAAATGAACGAGAGGTGACTGCAATACGATCGTTATCATACATACTAATCTACCCTCTGAAAGATACTATTCACAATTATCGTAAGACGTTACAATGATGCCTCTATACTCGAAGCGTTTCAAGATGCGAAAGTATAACACAGCAATGAAATTCTAGTAATGGATGGAATAGAATATGGAAAAAATAAAAATAGGAATTGCCGGTTATGGTAAGATTGGAAAAATCAGAGAGAATGCAATCCGATCATCCAATCGGGCTGAGCTCATCTCAATTTATGATGTAGCCCCTTTTGATCATCCTGATAAACAAATAAGAAAGTGTCATTCTTATCAAGAATTATTAGAAAGTGGAGTTGATGCAATTATTGCATCAGCCTATGCGAAAATTTCATCGGAATATGTCATCCGCGCATTAAATACTGGTAAACATGTTTTTTGTGAGAAACCACCTGCAATTGTTGCAGAAGAAATACTTCAGGTCATGCAAGCAGAGAAAGCGTCCAATAAGATATTAAAGTATGGATTTAACCATCGATATCATTACTCTGTGATGGAGGCAAAAAAAATAATAGATGCCGGCTCCCTCGGCAAGCTTCTTTGGATGCGTGGGATTTATGGAAAAGCTGGAAGCATTGATTTTCAAAAAAACTGGAGAAATTACAAGCAGTATTCTGGAGGAGGGATATTGCTTGACCAGGGTATTCACATGTTGGATCTTTTTCGATATTTTACAAATGATGAATTTCAGTGCCTCAGTAGTTGTTTAACGAGATCATATTGGGATATCGAATTTGAAGATAATGCCTTCTTAACTTTAAGATCTAGCCAAGATATCATTGCGACCTTACATTCTTCTGCAAATCAGTGGAAACATAAGTTTTTGTTGGAAATGACGTTTGAAAAAGGGCACATTATTCTTGATGGTATACTTTCCACCACGCGAAGTTATACACCTGAAACACTGATTGTGGGACGCAAGGAACTCGAAAACATAAGTTTTGCAATGGGAAAACCCCAAGAGACAATCACGTATTTTGAATCGGATCCATCCTGGGATATTGAATTAGAGGAATTTATTAAAGCAATACAGGGCGAATCTTCCATAATACATGGGACAAGTTATGATGCTTTTGAGGTCATGAAACTAATCGATCAGGCGTATTCTTCCGGCATTCTTGAGAAGGAAAAGAATAGATTACTTGAAAGGACCTGACGAATGATGGGAAACTGTCTTGTTCCGTTCTGGGCGGGGTTAGCAGTCATGCTGGCTTCTGACTCGACAATTCGCCCTACAAGGGATGACTTTGAATAAATGTATAATTTGTGTATAGTAAATAACAATATTTTTATGGAAAGAAATTAATGTCAGCATCACTGATCTCCAAAACTCAAGATTCGCTTATCATGCAATTTGAAATTCCATTAAGCAAATCCAGGTTAGAAGGCGAAAGCTGGATTCAGGATGCGCTCAATGGGACGGTTGTATTTGTATATGAATAGCGTAGCACCAAAAAAAATCCTAGTCACTGGATGTGCGGGTTTCATTGGTTATCACGTTGCTGAAAAATTATTATCGCGTAATCACACGGTGACTGGACTTGACAATCTCAATGATTATTATGATGTGAATTTAAAAAAAGTTCGTCTTGCACGATTGCAAGCACAAGCTAATTTCATATTTGAATTTGCGGATTTATCGGATCGAGAAACCATAGAAAATATCTTTTCAAAATATCAGTTTGATTGCGTTATTAATCTCGCTGCACAAGCAGGAGTTCGTTATTCCATACAAAATCCGCAGATTTATATTAATTCTAATATTCAAGGATTTTTAAATATTTTAGAGGGCTGCAGACATTCTCAAGTAGAGCACCTGGTTTATGCTTCATCGAGTTCTGTCTATGGCGGGCAGACGAAGCAGCCTTTTAATGAAAGCGATTCGGCTGATCATCCAATGGCCCTCTATGCGGCGACTAAAAAAGCTAATGAGCTTATGGCACATTCCTACTCAAGTTTGTATAAATTACCGACCACTGGATTAAGATTTTTTACCGTATACGGCCCTTGGGGGCGGCCTGACATGGCATTATTCTTGTTTATTAAAAATATTCTGTTAGACAAACCGATAAATGTGTTTAATAGCGGCAACATGGTGCGTGACTTTACGTATATCGATGATATTGTTGAAGGTGTAGCGCGAGTAGTAGATCGTGTTCCAATGCCGAATCCAAAATGGGATAGTCATCATCCAGATTGTGCAACCAGTTATGCGCCGTATCGTATATATAATATTGGAAATAACAACCCAACATCGTTGATAGATTATATTCGTGCGTTAGAAAAAGCGTTAGGAAAAAAGGCGAAATACAATTTTTTACCAATACAAGCAGGTGATGTGCTATCAACGAATGCGGATGTGACGCGTTTGGAAACGGAGTTTGGATATAGACCGACGGTGTTGGTGGAAGAGGGGGTAAGAAGGTTTGTGGAGTGGTATAGAGACTGGTATCAAGCCGATATACCGAAAAATAATGGTAAGAAAAAAACCTCTGTACATGACAAAAATTCTAACTATTTACCCTGAGTTCTTCGATGAGCGCAGGTTTGATAATGCCCAGCCTACAACATATCGGCTATACACACACGATTAGGTAGGCCGTAGTAAATTGCTGAATAATTACTAATTATTAAAATTAGTATAGGTGTTAGTAAAATAATCCCAAAATTTTGAATTATAAACATCCGGCCGACGTACTATCCTACATTGAAATCCTATGCTTAATTCTTCCCATGAAAGCGCATTCTTAATAACCAGCCACAGTGCATCTTGTCTAACTTTTATTACTTTTTTCTTTAAAGGCGAGCTAATTTCATAATCAACTTGTAGAGCTGAACTATTCATAATGTCTACTATAACTTCAGTATTGCTAAAATCAATTTTTAGACCATTCGGCGAAGAGTCAAACACACTATCAGTAGGAACCAAATAAACAATCAAATCATCATGAAATTTGCATGATAAAAAATAATCAGCGACATGCTTGATATCAAAACATCGACCACTCCCCATTTCTTTTTCTAAATATAAATCCACATACGATTGATCCATTTGATAAAGGGGATCAAGTTTAATATTTTCTTTTTCTAAGATGGCCCCATCAGCATTAAATCGTACTAAATCAGTTATAGTTGGATCAATAAAATGAATGTCAGGAATGATTTTGAAAAGTAAATTTTTAATATCATCAACAGAGTTTTTTTTATTGTTTATTTTTATAAAATTATCTCGGCTTGCCTCTTCAGAAAAATATCCTGCATAGGGCATATAATTTTTGGGTTGCGTAATCTTTATATAATCCATAGCATGTTTCATTACCGCTCGCTTTGATTGATCGCTAATTTCTTGTCGTTGTTCAATAGGATAATGATCAAAACACCAAGGATATCCTGATGCTCCTCCTGCAAAAGCAGTGGCTAGGAAATCGATATTTTTTGGTAAAATCATACGGTTAAGAGCTGCGGCATCAACTGTCAGTAGACCGCTAAATTCTCCAGCCATAAAAAATAGCCCACTATCATCCCGGAAATCTCCTGACTTCAGAATAGAAAGTAATATTTTACGTTCATTTACTAAAAATATATTATTAAATGGCAAAGAAATAATATTGGTAAAACCGTAACTTTTTAAAGGTCTAACAACTGATTCAGACGAAAAAGGCGGAACTATTATGGGAATATTAGGCCGTTTGTTTTTTAAGTAAAGCAAAGTTTCCATATGCATATGATCGGGATGATTATGAGAGATATAAATGAGATTTGCGTTGATCATAATGTCCATCACATCTGCTTTAGGAATTACTTTATGCCACCATCCACTCATAAAGCATGGCCCTATTAGCCATGGGTCTGTGACAATTGTAAAGTTGTCTATGGTAATAGCGAGAGAAGCGTGCGCTAAAAAGCGAACAGATATTTCCTTAGGATTAAATGTTTTGTATTGCGATGGAACTTGAAGAAAAAATTGATTCTTTTCAATGAAAAGAATATTGTCATTTTGTTTAAAATCCAATCTTTTCTTTTCAACCTGGACATTAATATATTGCAACTTATCAAGATCAAGAGTCCAGCCATGCAAAGGACATCGAGCAATGGAATCACAGCCTTTTCGAGCCAATCTTCCGTTAGCATGGTCGCATACGCGCGATACAACCCATTCAACTTTTTGATCATCATTTAATTTGAAAAAATAATCATCTATCTCATTTATCCCAAGTGAATATTTAGATAGATCAACTTCTAAATAATTGTCGAGAGATATAGATTCTAATTGAAATAGGCCAAGATTTCTTAACATGATCTTCCTTTTACTATTGGGTTGCCGTCTTACTACTAGCGGCAGTATGATCTTGATCTAACCCCGTTTCAATAGACACTAATTTGTTAAACTCTGTTGTATATTTTCTAATCGATTTGGTCATTTCAAAGCACCTCTTTGTTAACTTGCGTTAGTTTAACAAATTAGTGTCTATTGAAACGCGGTTAGACCAAAGAGAAATTGCAAAACAAAGTATTTTTCAGTACATTGAAGGCTATTATAATCGAGTTCGACGACATTCTACGATTGGTTCAGTCTCACCTGAGATGTTTGAAAATCAATTCGTGAAAGTTGTATAGGCGTGTCTATGGAATCGGAGCGAGATCAAATTGTTACCTATTATGAAAAACTATAATAAAAAAAGGGCTGTCGTCACCGGTGGTACACGAGGCATTGGTTTGGCAATTGCAGAAAAATTGAAAACAAACAATATTGATGTATTGGTAACAGGCACAAAATCGCAAATAAAAGAGCAGAGGTTTCAATATCACGCGGTTGATTTTTCTTCGCTTGATGCTATTGAGCGTTTTGCAGAATTTTTGAGTTCTTTTGCTCCTGACATACTCATCAATAATGCGGGGATAAATAAAATAGATGAATTTAGTAAAGTAACAACAGAAGATTTTATAAAAATACAACAAATTAATACAGTTGCCCCTTTTCATTTATGCCAAGCAGTATTATCGACCATGAAAAAAAAGCAGTGGGGCAGAATTATTAATATCACTTCTATTTGGAGTACAATCAGTAAAGCAGGTAGAGCTTCTTACTCTGCTAGCAAATTCGCGTTAGATGGAATGGTAGCAGCCTTAGCAGCTGAAGTGGCTGAGTATGGCATTTTAGTGAATAGTGTTGCTCCAGGTTTTATTGAAACAGAGTTGACAAGAGAGACTTTAGGCGAGAAAGAAATGATTGATATTGTTAAACACATTCCAATTAAACGCTTAGGTAAACCAGAAGAAATTGCTAATTTCGTAGCTTGGCTTGTCAGTGAAGAAAATACATATATTAGCGGACAAAATCTCATTATTGATGGGGGCTTCACGCGTGTTTGAATCGTTAAATATTCATTCTCATAAAGGGCCTTACCAAGTTTATTTTTCTGAAATGATGACACTTGATGTACTAGATGATGAAGTGCTGCAATCAAGTCACTTTATTATCGACAAAAAAATAGCAGAGATCTATAACAAAAAATTAAAAAAAATAATCAATTTGCCTTCCACATTATTAATAGAAGCAATAGAACAGAATAAATCCCTCGATCAATTCCCACAATATGTTGAACATTTCGTAAAACACAAAATTCGTAGAAATCACTGTCTTATTGCACTGGGTGGTGGAATTATCCAAGATATTACTTGTTTTTTAGCATCAACAATATTGCGTGGAGTTCATTGGTGGTTTTATCCAACCACTCTGCTGTCCCAGGCTGACTCTTGTATCGGGTCAAAAAGTTCTGTCAATTGCGGAAATATAAAAAATATTTTAGGCACTTATAATCCTCCTAAGCAAATTTATATTTGCGCCGAATTCATCAATTCTCTTGATCATGTTGATGTTAGGTCCGGGGTTGGTGAAATGCTAAAAGTACACGCAATTGATTCAGTTGAATCATTTGATCAAATTGCAAGAGATTATGAAAAGCTTTTTATTAACTTCAGTATTATGTTGAATTATGTTTACCGCTCGTTAGTAATTAAAAAAAATATTATTGAACAAGATGAATTTGATCAAGGTGTTCGGAATGTAATGAATTATGGGCATACATTTGGTCATGCAATTGAATCGGCAACGAAATATCAGATCCCGCATGGCGTAGCTGTTACGATAGGGATGGATATAGCAAATTACGTTTCCGCTGAATTTGGCTATGGTGTACAGGAGTATTTTCATCGAATGCATCCTACGCTCAAGAAAAATTATCATCAATTTGTAGATACAGAAATTTCCATTCAGCCATTTATTGATGCAATTTCTAAAGATAAAAAAAATAGAGGCAAAAATCAGCTTGGATTGATTCTTCCTGATAAAACTAATAAACTAAGTCGTGTTTATTTGGATAATGACGAACGTTTTAAATTAACTTGCCAAAAATATTTGGCAGAAATACGCGCTTTAGGGATTGCGATGACTTGATGGTTCAACTGGCCCGGGTGTTATTTGCTGCGGAAATGTTACGATTGGCAAGGGCACTCATGTTGTATCGGGTGCGGTTATTTTAATGAGGGAGCCCTGCAGGGACTGTGGTGCGAGATGTGCAGAATGGGAAAAAATTGTGGGTGTCCCTACTAGAGAGATGGAGTAAAAAATGAATAAGGATGTGAAGCAGAGTTGGCGGAATGTGCTAACTCATGTGAATGCGACTGTGTTATCAGCTATCAATCAAATGAGTACTGGTGCATGGCGAATTTTATTAGTCGTGAATGATGAAATGCAATTATTAGGCGTGATCACGGATGGTGACATTCGACGACACTTGCTGAAGCAGGCCAGTTTGGAAATGCCTGTTGAACAAATCATGAATACGCGCCCTGTCACTGCATCCATAGTAACCAGTCAAGATCAACTCTTAATGAAAATGCATTCGCTTGGTATTATGCATTTGCCTATCGTCGATGAAGATAATCACGTTGTTGGACTAGAAACGTTTGACAGTATTTTTGGTAAAAAATCCAGAGAAAATTGGGTTGTTTTTATGGCTGGCGGAATGGGAAAACGCCTTCATCCTTTAACGGTTGATTGTCCCAAACCACTTTTAAAACTTGGTGACAAGCCCATTGCAGAGATTTTATTGGAAAATTTTTTTCAATGTGGCTTTAAAAATTTCTATTTTTCTGTCAATTATAAATCGGATATGATTCGTCATTATTTTGGTTCTGGAGATCGCTGGGGAGTTCATATTCAATACATCGAAGAAGATGCAGCATTGGGAACAGCTGGCAGTTTAAGTTTATTACCCACTATACCTGACCAACCTTTTTTTGTAATTAATGCGGACATTCTCACTAATATCAATTTTGCTCACGTGTTAGATTACCATCAAGAACAGAACAATAAAGCCTATGCTACTTTATGCGTGAAATTGTATCAAAATACAATTCCATTTGGTGTCGTTCATATTAATGAAAATGATCATCGCTTAATTAGAATCGAAGAAAAACCTAAAGAAAATTATTTTGTCAATGCGGGCATTTATATTTTGGACCCTAAATCGTTAGAATATTTATCGTTCAATTCTTATTGTGATATGCCTCATTTGCTCACTAATCTCACTTCGAAAAATTTGCATGTTGCTACTTTCCCTATTAGAGAATATTGGCTTGATATCGGTCATCATGATAACTTAGTAACAGCAGCGAGAGATTATTTGGAAGTGTTTATATGATTCTCAATAATATGATATTAAAGAATAAAAAAATATTTGTTACTGGAGCTGATGGTTTTATTGGATCACACTTGGTTCAACTTTTAGTTGAGATGGGTTGTGATGTTCGAGCTTTTGCTTTTTATAATTCATTTAGTTCTTGGGGTTGGCTTGATGATTTGCCTTCTCATATAAAAAATAATATAGAGGTTATATTGGGTGATGTAAGAGATCCTCACGGCATTCGATCTGCGGTGAAGGGATGTCATGTGATATTCCATTTAGCTGCTTTAATCGGCATTCCTTACTCATATCATTCTCCTGATAATTATATAGATACTAATATTCGCGGCACTTTAAATATTATACAGGCAGCTCGTGAATTAGATATTGAAAAAGTGATCCATGCTTCGACGAGTGAAGTTTATGGCACAGCGAAATTTGTGCCTATTACTGAAGCACATCCATTGCAAGGTCAGTCGCCTTATTCTGCAAGTAAAATCGGTGCAGATCAGTTGGCAATGTCATTTTATACTTCATTTCAAACGCCTATTAGTATTATTCGACCATTTAATACTTTTGGACCCAGGCAGTCTGCACGCGCAATTATTCCCACCATTATTACTCAAATTGCTGCAGGACAGCGATTAATTCAGCTTGGATCATTGCATCCTACAAGAGATTTTTCATATGTGACTGACACAGCAAGAGGATTTATAGCTGCAGCGGAATCTGATCAATCCGTTGGCGAAGTGATAAACCTAGGAAGTAATTTCGAAATATCCATGGCGCAAACAGCTAGATTAATCGCTGAGCAGATGCAAGCAGATGTTAAATTTGTGAGTGACGATCGAAGAATTAGGCCACAAAAGAGTGAAGTGGAACGATTATGGGCTGATAATAGCAAGGCCAAATCTTTATTAGGTTGGCAACCTTTCTATGGTGGATTAGAAGGATTTAAGCGTGGATTATTAGAAACAATAGAGTGGTTTTCTGAATCAGGTAGTATTAAAAAATACAAAGAATATATTTACAATATTTAAATGGAAATGATCAAATCACCTATGATCAATGAGATCGTTCAAAAAATTCGAACAGCATTTAGACCCGATGATGCTTCTATTGCTTTACATGAACCTTATTTTGGCGGCAATGAATGGGCATATGTAAAAGAGTGTCTTGATACGGGATGGGTGTCTTCTGTTGGAAAATTTGTTGATCGATTTGAGCGGGATCTGACATCATTGACAGGTGCAAAATATGCGATTGCAACGGTTAATGGGACGGCTGCATTGCATATTGCCTATTTGCTTGCAGACATCAAGCGTCATGATGAAGTCCTGGTGCCTACTTTAACTTTTATTGGCACCATTAACCCAATCACCTATTGTGGCGCCATTCCGCATTTTATTGATTCAGATGAAAAAACATTAGGCATTGATCCTGTGGTGCTAGATGATTATTTGAAATCTATTACTATTATCAAGAATAATGTTTGTTTTAATCGTTTCACTGATCGCCCAATTAAAGCATTATGCGTGATGCATACGCTTGGCCATTCAGTCGATTTAGATGGACTATATGAGGTTTGCGAGCGCTATCATCTTCACTTGATTGAAGATGCTGCTGAGGCGTTGGGTACCTATTATAAAGGCACACATGTCGGGCATCGTGGTTTGATAGGCGCTTTGAGTTTTAATGGTAATAAGGTCGTTACAACAGGTGGTGGCGGGGCGATTTTAACAAATCACGCTTCTATTGCAAAACTTGCAAAACACATGACGACCACCGCAAAATTACAACATCCGTGGCTTTTTGAGCATGACCATGTTGGCTATAATTATCGTCTACCGAATATTAATGCAGCATTAGGTTGTGCCCAGCTTGAACAACTTACACACTTCATTGATATCAAGCGGCAGATTGCTGAGCGCTATCGAGCCATTTTTAATTCAGTGGTTGGCATACGTTTTGTGACTGAACCGAATTATGGCAAGAGTAATTACTGGCTAAATGCTATTTTGCTTGATGAGCCATCTGTTAGCTTACAATCAGCATTACTGACTGCGTTGAAGGAAAATGGGATTATGTGCCGCCCACTTTGGAATTTACAGCATACATTGCCAATGTTTAGTGACGCGCCTCGCATGCCATTGCCGGTCGCTGAAAATTTACAGCGGCGCTTGATTAAACTGCCAAGCAGTGTGAATTTATGCAAGTTTTAGTGATTGGATATGGCTCGATTGGCAAAAGGCATGCCCATATTCTACAATCGCTTGGTTGCCAAGTGGTTTTGGTGACTGCACAGCAGGTCACTGAATTTACCTGCTATGCATCTATCATTGAAGCCTTGAGCAATGAATCGATACAGTATGTCATTATTGCGAATCCCACTGCACTGCATTACGAAGCCTTGCTGCTTTTAATTCAGTGCGATTATCGCGGCGTTGTTTTAGTTGAAAAACCACTATTTTCATTCATAGAAAAGTTGCCCGATCATCATATCGCAGCTATTTTGGTTGCTTATAATTTGCGTTTTCATCCACTACTCATTCAAGCAAGAAAAATAATTGAAAACTCTAAATTAATCACTTTTTCTACCTATGTTGGACAATATTTACCAGATTGGCGCAAGCATACGGATTACCGCCACTGCTATTCCGCTAAAAAGGAGCTAGGTGGAGGCGTGTTGCGCGATTTGAGTCATGAATTAGATTATGCTTTATGGTTTTGTGGGCCTGCACAATCGATTGCTGCCACCGGTGGCCGCTTAAGTGAGCTCGAAATTAATAGTGATGATGTGTATGCTGTGTTGATGACGTGTGTGGCCTGTCCTGTTGTTAATATTCAGGTTAATTATTTAGAACGGCAGCCAAGACGTGAAATTAGCATGAATACTAATAAAAATACTATCTTGGTTGATTTGATTACGGGTAAATTATTTGTAGATGGGAAGCTTCATAATGAAGTGACAGATGGTATTGCGCAAACCTACCTTACTCAGCATAAAGCCTTATTGAGAAAGCAATTTGATTTATTTTGTAGCTATGGTGAAGGAGAAGCCGTGATGAAACTAATAGGCAATATCGAAGAGGTAGCTAAAACCAACGAATGGATATAACGATTCCCCTCGTCATTGCGAAACCCACGCTTTTTGTGGGTTGAAGCAATCCAGTAGAAGTAGATGCAAGTTCTCTGGATTGCCGCGCCCTGCGAAAAGCGCAGGGCTCGCGATGACGGCGAATAGTTACGAATGGATGACATCATGAAAATATTATGCACAATTTGCGCGCGTGGCGGATCGCAAGGCGTTAAAAATAAAAATATTCGTTTATTATCTGGCATGCCTTTAATTGCACATAGCATCACACAGGCCAAGAAAAGTCATTTATTTGAGCTTGTGGCGGTGAGTAGTGATTCTTCTAAAATTCAAACTATTTCAAGAAAATGGGGTGCTGATTTTATCGTTCGGCGCCCCGATGAATTGGCAACCGCAACGATATCTAAAATTCCTGCAATACAGCATGCTGTTAGAGAAATTGAGTATTTTTATGGTTTGAAGTATGACTATATCGTTGATTTAGATGCAACAGCGCCACTGCGTACGATAGATGACATTACGCAATCATTTAACATGCTGTTAGCTCACAAGACTGCCGATAATCTAGTCACCGCTTGTGTTGCTAGAAAATCACCTTATTTTAATATGCTTGAAGTGAATGCAAATGGGTTTGTCACATTAGCAAAACAGCATGATAATATGATACATAGGAGACAGGATGCACCTATTTGTTATGATATGAATGCTTCGATTTATATTTGGAAACGCGATGCCTTATTTAGTTCATTGCGTGCCATTA
>MGXX01000055.1:4339-8971 GCA_001801515.1 Gammaproteobacteria bacterium RIFCSPHIGHO2_12_FULL_38_11 | reverse complement strand
CTCAGAGCCCCGAGCGTGAGCGAGTGGAACCATAACAATCAGTATGTTTATTTAAAGCAAGATTTTATCCTTTGCAAATTTTGTATATGCCTATAAAAATAAATAACGCACCTTCTGTTATGGGAATCATCAACCTTTCCCATGATTCTTTTTTTCAATCAATTTCAAACTATTCCGACGCCCTAAAAAAAGCTGAACAAATGGTACGTGATGGCGCTTCCATTATTGATATCGGTGCCATTGCAACAAATCCAAAAATAAATATCGCATTAGAAACACCTTCAGAACAAGCTGAACTCGATTTATTAATTCCCTTTGTCGAACAGGTATCAAAAAAAATTGATATTATAATTTCTGTTGATACTTATCGCGCACGTGTTATGCAAGAAGCAGTTAATGCGGGTGCCACAATGATTAATGATCAACGTGCACTAACAGAAGAAAATGCCTTAAATGCAGCTGTAAAATTAAACGTGCCGATTTGTTTGATGCATCATTTCAATCCGCCAAGAAGCGCTGTGGAGATTGCGGAGGCTGTGGATACGCGCGTGGAGCGAGACGAAGTCGAGCGGAACAAGCGTTGTTCGATATTATTGCATCAAATCAAAAACGATTTACAGCAATACACCCAACGCTGCCTACCCGCTGGCATAAAAAAAGAAAATATCATCATCGACCCCGGTTTCGGCGGCGGAAATTTTGGAAAGTCCCCTAAAGAGAATTTTTATTTATTGGCGCATTTAAAAGCGTTTACTGACTTAGGATTCCCTGTATTAGTTGGCTTATCTCGAAAATCGATGTTTGCGGAAATTCAAGCTAACCCAGAAGATCGTTTAGCAGCCAGTGTCGCTGCTGCTGTAATTGCCGTACAAAATGGTGCGTCAATCATTCGTGCGCATGATGCAAAAGAGATGGTAGATGCGATAAAGGTACTGATGCGAATGGGTTAATTGTAACATTAGGTTGACAAAAAAGACATTATATTGTAATGTATAGATTACACAAAAGGCGAATTTATGTAATCTTGAGATGACAATATGATTGAAAAACTGATTTCCATGCACCAGGAAGTGATGTCAACGACGCCCGAGACTGTGCAAAGGTATTTGCTTGGTCAAATCAATTGGGATGCGCAAGCGATTTGCCTTGTTGGTGGACGCGGTGTGGGAAAAACAACGTTAATGTGCCAGCATTTCCTGCAGTATTATAAAGATGTTTCAGAGGCACTCTATTTTTCTGCGGATAATGTTTATGTCACAGCAACAGGATTGTTTGCTATTGCAGAAGAGTATTTTAAGTATGGCGGAAAAGCATTATTTATTGATGAAGTGCATAAATATCCTAACTGGGAAACAGAAATCAAAAATATTATTGATACTTATCGTAAAAAACAGCTTGTTTTTTCAGGCAGTTCTTCTGTTAATTTACACCAGAGTAAAGCTGATTTATCACGACGTGTCATTTATTGTGAATTAAAAGGCTTGTCGTTTAGAGAATATTTATTTTTTAATAATATTTTATCTGTTCCTGTAACGACACTCGCAGATATATTAAAAAATCATATGGCGCTTGCGAATCAATTTAAGGGTATTCCGATATTAAAATATTTTAAAGATTACTTAGCGCATGGCTATTTCCCCTTTTTTTTAGAAGGTGAGCAGGATTATCATAGCAGGCTTAGCAATGTGATTGAAAAAGTTATTTTTGAGGATATTGCAGTTATTTATAATTTGAAACAATCTACGTTGCCGGTATTAAAAAAAATATTATGGTTAGCGGCGAGCACAGCAGGATTGATTCCGAATATTGATAATATCAGTAGAAATATCGGTGTTTCACGTGAAATTATTTATAATTGCCTTGATTATCTTGATCGCTCTGGATTGATTAATAATTTATATGCAGATGCGACAGGAATGAAACTAATCAGGAAACCCGGCAAGATTTTTTTAGAAAATACGAATTTACTTTATGCGATTAATGGTACTTTAAAACAAGAAGGTGAAATTGGCAATGTTCGCGAAACTTTTTTTGTTAATCAGTGTTTAAGTGGTTATCGTGTTAATTTATATGATCAGGGTGATTTTATGCTTGATGGAAAATATACGTTTGAAGTGGGTGGAAAAAATAAAGATTTTAAGCAAATCAAATCTATTGCTGAATCTTACCTTGCGCTGGATAATATTGAAATCGGTTTTGGCCGGAAAATCCCGCTTTATTTATTTGGTTTGTTGTATTAATTAATAACAACCAATGCTAAAATCCCCTTTATTTTCATGAGAAAAATCGATGCGCAGTATTCGACATAAAACCATCCCTGTACAAGTCGGTGAATTTACCATTGGTGGTGGCGCGCCTGTTGTCGTGCAATCGATGACGGATACTGATACCGCTAATGCAACAGCAACGATTGCGCAAATTAAACTGTTAGCTGATGCCGGTTCTGAATTGGTACGAATAACGGTAAATACTGAAGAAGCGGCAAGTCAGGTTGGACTTATCCGATCGGAATTAAATAAAGCGGGCTATGAAGGTATTCCGATTGTCGGCGATTTTCATTATAACGGTCATCGTCTATTAAAAGAATTTCCAGAGTGTGCTAAGGGGCTTGCAAAATATCGCATTAATCCTGGTAATGTGGGTTTTGGCACAAAAAAAGATGACCAATTTAATACGATGATTCAAGCAGCCATACACTATCAAAAACCCGTTCGTATCGGTGTTAACTGGGGAAGTCTTGATAAAAATCTCGCAACGCAAATGATGGATGACAATGCAAAATTACCGCATCCTAAATCTGCTCAAGTGGTATTACGTGAAGCCTTGGTGGTTTCTGCTTTAACCAGTGCAAAAGCGGCCGAAAATGGCGGATTAGAAGCTGATAAAATCGTATTGTCATGCAAGGTAAGTAATGTGCCGGATTTAATTGCGGTATATTCCATGCTGGCTGAACGTTCGCATTATGCGCTGCATTTAGGGTTAACAGAAGCGGGCATGGGTTCAAAAGGCATTGTGGCTTCAAGCATGGGTATCGGTATTTTATTACATCAAGGAATTGGTGACACCATTCGCACTTCCTTAACGCCAGAACCAAATGCATCGCGCGATAAAGAAGTGATTGTGTCTCAACAAATTTTACAATGTTTGGGGATTCGTGCCTTTGCGCCCATGGTGACAGCATGTCCGGGTTGCGGTCGCACCACCAGCGTTTTTTTTCGCGAATTAACACAGTCAGTCGATGAATTTATTCGCGAAAAAATGCCACTGTGGCGTAAAAAATATGTGGGTGTTGAAAATTTACAATTGGCGGTGATGGGATGTGTGGTGAATGGCCCAGGTGAAAGCAAACACGCTAATATTGGTATCAGTCTTCCAGGAACAGGTGAAGCACCGGTTGCGCCGGTATTTATGGATGGCGAAAAAGTAGCGACCTTGCGTGGTGATAATATTACTGAAGAATATAAAATGATGATTCAGAAATATGTTGAGATGCATTATGCACTGCGCTAATCTAAAACCCTATGCAAAATACAACAGACTTATTACAAAAAGCAATAAACACTATTCGGAATAAAATTCCGCATGTTCTCGCTGTTTATCAATTTGGCAGCAGCGTGACGGGTGGCGAGCATCTAGACAGTGATGTTGATTTAGCTGTTTTATCAACAGAAAAAATTGATTTTATTGTCATTGGAAGATTGATGGAAGATTTGCAATCTGTTTTTAAAAAGAAGGTAGATGTCGTTGATTTGTTTAATGCCAATACAGTATTAAAATCTGAAATTGCCTATCATGGAAAACGAATTTATTGTGTTGATCCATATTTTTGTGATCTTTTTGAAGTAACGGCAATTTCAAAATTACTATTTTTAAATGAAGAGCAAAAAGAGTTGCTTAACGATATTAAAAAAAGAGGAAGTATTTATTAATATGGATAGAGTGTTGCTTAAAAAAGCAGAAATTATTGAGCGTTGTGTTAAGCGCATCAAAGAAAAAACAAAAAAAGATAGCGCGTGCATATTGAATGATTTTGATATTCAGGATGTGGTTGTTGTTAATTTGCAAAGGGCGTGTCAAGCCGCAATTGACAGTGCAATTTATATTATTCGCCAAAAAAAATTAGGCTTGCCGCAAACCAGTTCCGAAGGTTTTAAAATTTTGGCTGCAAATAAAATTATTTTGAGTGCGCTCTCAGAAGATTTGCAAAAAATGGTTGGTTTTCGCAATATTGCTGTTCATGAATATCAAGAATTGGATATGAATATTATTAAATCAATTGTTGATAATAAATTAAATAATTTTTCAGATTTTGTAAAAATTATTTTAAAAAATGAGTAATAGCGCGTGACATCGGTTATATTTTAACCGCGCAATTTTTTTAATTTGTTCTTTATTTAAGCCTTTTGCAACAGTGTCGGTTAATGATGATTGAAAATTTAATGCTTTGATGTTAATTTTTTTGGATGGGGTAGCACGCAAAGCTCCATCTTCATTAAACTGCAAGTGACTAAATTCTTTAAAAACATATCAGGTGTTTAAAAAAATTAAAAGCTTTTTTTTTAATTATGTTAAAATTTATATTTTGTGGTGAAACGACATGATCAAAACCAAAATGATTTTTACCTGCCAACA
>MGXX01000055.1:0-4321 GCA_001801515.1 Gammaproteobacteria bacterium RIFCSPHIGHO2_12_FULL_38_11 | reverse complement strand
AAGTCAAAACCCTAGAATGGCTGGTTTTGCCGGTGTTTTATCTGAAATTACATTAATCAGTGATGTGAAAATAGAAACACAAGCACGCATTAAATCAGGGCTGGATGAATTTGATTTAATTTTAGGTGGCGGCTTGGTTTCTGATTCTGCAGTTTTGATTGGCGGTGATCCGGGTGTTGGAAAATCCACTATTTTATTGCAAATTTTAGCACATATGTCAAAAACACATCGTCCGCTTTATGTTACGGGTGAAGAATCATTACAGCAATTAGCGATGCGCGCAAAACGATTGGGTTTGCCACTGAATAATTTATCACTATTAGCAGAAACCAATGTTGAAAAAATATTAATGAATGCGGAGAATTTTCAACCGAAAATCATGGTGATTGATTCTATTCAAACAATGTATACCGATTTACTGCCAGCAGCGCCAGGTGGTGTTGGACAAGTGCGAGAAAGCGCTGCAAAACTCGTGATGTATGCAAAACAAAAAGGCATCGCTTTATTTATTGTCGGACACGTGACAAAAGATGGCACGATTGCTGGGCCGCGTGTTTTGGAGCATATGGTTGATGCTGTTTTATATTTTGAAGGACAAAATGATTCGCGTTATCGCGTGATTCGTGCAGTGAAAAATAGATTTGGTGCGGTCAATGAAGTTGGTATTTTTGCGATGACAGAAAATGGCTTAAAACAAGTGTCAAACCCTTCTGCGATTTTTTTATCGACTCATCAAGAAGCAACGCCGGGCAGTGTTGTGACGGTTACGTGGGAAGGTTCAAGGCCATTATTAGTTGAAGTGCAGGCATTGGTTGATGAAAGTCATTTGGCTAATCCGCGGCGTGTTACAGTCGGTTTAGATCATAATCGATTATCCATGTTATTGGCTGTTTTGCATCGGCATGCTGGCATTGCAACGTATGATCAGGATGTATTTGCGAATGTGGTAGGGGGCTTGCGTGTGATGGAAACCGCTGCTGATTTAGCGGTTGTTTTATCCGTGATTGCCAGCTTAAAAAATAAATGTTTGCCATCTGAATTAATTGTGTTTGGTGAAATTGGTTTGTCTGGTGAAATTCGCCCGGTTGCTTCAGGCCAAGAACGCATAAAGGAAGCAGCAAAACATGGGTTTAAAAAAGCCATTGTTCCGAAAGCGAATGCGCCAAAATCCACTGTAAACGGCATGGAAATTATTGCAGTCGATCGATTGCAACAGGCGTTGAATATTTTATAGTTATCGCCTTTTAGAGGCGCCACATGTCGGATTTAATTTGGCATCAAATGCATTTAAGTTGTGACACAGCTCGGTAGAATCATTTGCAGTGAAAAAACGAAATTTCAATAACGCTTCTTTAATAACACGAAATTTTTCTCGAAATTCGTCACATCTTATTGCATTGTCTTCTAACAGAGGTGATTCATTGATGTGTTTTTTTCTAGCCAAGATTGCCAAAAATTTTGTCGCTTCTTCGAAAGCGTGTTGAATTTCATTGATCTTGAGAAGATAATGATTTGCTAGAACTGGATGGGCTTCGACATCATTGATGCGAATTTTAATCGTGAGAATTTTTGTTAATGCATCGCACGCAAAACATAAAAAATCATTCAGCAAACTGTCGCCTGTTCCCAAAGAATTTTTAAAAATGGGACACGAAAAAGAATCAGATATTGATTTAAGAGCGGTATAATACTCAGTCAATGGTGTTACAAAAAACGCCGTGAGGCTTGATTCTTTTGGAATCGTTATTCTTCTGAGTCCAGATCTTTTTATGGTTGCAATAGCCACATTCAGTGATGTTAAAAACGCTGGCAACTTGGCATGAATATGCATCACATAACGCGCTAAGAAAACAGTGGGCATGTAGCGCGTAGCCTCGTTTTCCAGTGCTTTAGACATCTCTAGTGCAAGTTCAAATAAGAAAATCAGGGTGTCAACGTCTTTATTGTTTATCAGTTCAATTGTCGTGAGAAATGATTTGATATTATCAATATTGTCTTTATGTCTATTAAAACACTGAACATACGCCGCAATACAATTTTTTATGTTTTGATCGTAATGAGCCAACGTTGTCTTTTTAAAGAATAATGTATACTGCAGCTTTTCTTCTGTTGCGATTGTTTGACGTATTTGTGATTCGAGACCATAGGTTGCTTTTCTAAAACCAGTCAATGCATTTTTTTTCAGTGTATCTCGATTGGCTGCTTCTAAGTGTACGCAATCTGTTAGCGCTTTTTCCTGCGCCAAACGATGAAGTTTGGCAGATCGTTTTGCCTCTGATGCCTTTACAAGGCTTTGTGCAGTGTTATATTCTGTGCGCAATTGTTGCAGCTGCATTTGCTGCTCATTTTCTAGATCAGTACGCCTCCGTTCTTCACTCAGTATTTCACTTATTCTGGGTCGTTCCAGAGTATATATATTTTTTAAATGAAGCTTAAGCTGCATTCGTTGGTAGGCTTCGGCATGAATGGTGCTGATTAAACGTTGTTTCGTGACTTCAGGAAGGAGCGCGTTATACTGGTCCATGACTTCAGAAAAAAGTGCTTTGCGTGATAAAGATTCGCTATTATGCAATAGCGCGTTAAGCTGGTCCATGGCTTCAGAAAAAAGCGCTTTGCGCGATAAAGATTCGCTATTGTGCAATAGCGCGTTATGCTGGTCCATGGCTTCAGAAAAAAGTGTTTTGCGTGATAAAGATTCGCTATGCAATAATCCATCTTGTTTTCTTTGTAGATAAAGGCAAGATAAGATATAAGGATCATTCAGAAATTGTCGAGACATAATTACCCCAGTTAATTATTCATTTCAGTCATTCTATATCATTTTTTACATAAAAATGACTTATTTTTAGCCAATTTAAAAATTAATGCTGACTTAAGGATAACGATCAATTCGATTAAACAGATCATACAGGGCAATTTATATTGAAACAAAAACACGGGAAATTCGATTGATCATGACTATTAAAGCAGCATTAGCGCTACAAAAAATTACCAAAAAAAATTAACCTTTGGCGGCATGCTTTGGTCGATTCGTATGTGCGATGAAATAAGCCAAACCGCATTTGCAAGGCAATTAGGAATTTCAAGTCATTCCGTGCATGTCCCTAAGGAACATTTTCAATAGAAATGAATTTGATAACGCTCTTCCTGTAACAGATCAGCCCCACCATCATTAATTTAAGCAATAATTTTGACGCTCGCGATTACCCCCTTTGAAAAAGGGGGTCGGTTTGCGGACGCAGCAAGCAATTCAATGTGCGACACATTTAGAGCGTCCGTAAACCGGGGGGATTTATTTCAATCCACGCAATAAACCCTCTTGAAATTTCCATAGAATAATGTACATCTGCACAGTCAAATTTTCTCTTCTTTTAATAAGCAAAAAATAGTAAATGCGGCACTTGAGCAGCCCGTTTCTGAATTATTGCGACAAGCCAAGCCTATTCGAAACCGCATCGGTGAATTATTAGAACAAGGTTCATATACCATCCGATATTAAAAGCAGTGCGCTTTTGCAAAAATCTACTTCAAAATTTTAATGCGCTTTGGACGTTTTTAAAAATAGATAATGTTGAGCCAACAAATAATCATGCCGAAAGAAGTTTACGACCATCCGTCATATGGCGAAAAAAATATTTTTGCACGCGCTCTGATTACGGAACCGAATACGTTGCAAGAAGTGCGTCAATTAATATGACTTGCAGATTACAAGAAAAAAGTTCTTTTAAATTTTTATGTAATTTGTTACAGGATTATTTTTCAGAGATGAATACATCAGCCCTTTCTTTTACGACATAATACCAGGCCATTTCGACAAATCCCCCCGGTTACGTGACGCGATAGTTTATTGACTATTTAAATACATTGCAGCGTCACATAACCGACCCCCTTTTTCAAAGGGGGTAATCGCGAGCGTCAAAATTATTGTTTAAATTAATGATGGTGGGGCTGAGCTGTTACTACTTTCTCTGCAAGACGTGCAACTTAAATGGATATCAAAAAGTTATCTTTTTTGATTGTTTTTCTTCCTTGCGTCTGATAATAAAGCAATTACTTCTTGATCACTGGTTTGTGAAAAATCTTCATAAAGCATGCCTACGCCATAAAAAGTGGGTGCGGGATAAATACATTCTACTTCATCTGCAAGCAATAAAAGATCAGACATAATTGATTCAGGCGCAACGGGTGTTGCTATAATTATTTTGTTAGGAGCTAATTTTTTTAGCGCATCTATTGCAGATCGTATGCTGGCACCCGTTGCGATTCCATCATCAATTAAAATGACATTTTTTTTAGCAATATCAGGTGATGGATGACCTTG
>MGXX01000054.1:4715-6664 GCA_001801515.1 Gammaproteobacteria bacterium RIFCSPHIGHO2_12_FULL_38_11 | reverse complement strand
TAATTAATTTCTAAAACGCATTTAGTTAGCGGGGGTATTTATTTATGCAAAAACTTGACAAGTCACATAGCAGCGACCGCGAAACTCCGGCAAACAGTACGCTTATTTAATGAAAGATATTTTGCGTTGTAAAAGATACACACGTCCAAAAAAGAGCTTAAATAAACTGTATTGAACGTGCAAATTTCGCGGTCGCTTGCGCTCTCGCTTCCATTGGCTTCGAACAATTTTAATGGGACACCCGTGCAGAGCGCATCTGTTTATTGGACTTTGGAATCATGAATCAAAAGCAGCAATAAATTAATATAAAGCGGAATTGCGACACACAACACCACAAAATCAAACACAATATCTAAATGATACATCGATAAAAAATATTCGTGTATTGTTCCTGGCGTTAATAATATCAACACAGTTAATAAAAGAAAAAATAATATCAGAACCCCTACTTTATTGCCTTCAGTAAGTAATGCGCTATCATAAAATGATTTTTTTATGGATTTTTTATCAATAACTGCAATTGGCAATGAGAAAAAAAATAAGGCAATATAAACCATTAACAGAATGCAAACGATCAACATCCCGCCACCATCCGTCACAGAAAGTGATCCATGAAAATACAATTGATTCAATGCATGTGTCATTAATTTTGATGCAAAAAAAATAAAAATAATGCCACCCACATATAAAATAAAAGTAGTGAGAATTGGCAAAAGCCGCTGATTTACTATTTTAAAAACATGGGTAAGGGATTGTGTTTTATCGATAAAAGCATAATGTGTTGTCAATAAAGCGACGGAAAAAAAATAAATGACAACCAGTGTGCCTATAGAAAAAAATGACAGTTGCGCGACGACATCAGGAAAAATCATCATCAAAAACACAGCAGTATATTTCACAAGCGTAATGCCTAAAATACAATAAATAGTGTGTTTTAATGTTAAATAGTGCAAGCGTAGAGAACACTTCACTATTTTTCTTAAAGAAAGTTCGTTTGTCGGATATCGGTTCATAAGGTTTCTCTGTGCCGAAATACCTATTTAGGCTTCTTACGCTCGGGGCTCTGAGCTGATGATAAGTTCCCACCCCGCATGCGGCTTAAAACGATCGCCATATTGTTTTGCAAATCCATCCAAGCGTGCAATGACTGTTTTAATGCCGCGAAATTTTGCATATTGAATGGGTCCACCTAAAAATGGCGCAAAGCCTGTACCAAAAATCATACCGCCATCGAGCAAATCCGAATCCGAAATAACTTTTTCTGCTAGGCAGGCAACAGCTTCATTAAGCATACGCAAAATCATTCTATCGGCAATATCAGAAGGAATGGAATCCATTTTCACTTTTTTCATGCTAACGAGTTTACCATTGGCATATTTATAAAAACCACGACCGGATTTCACGCCCAAACGACCTTCAGCAACCATTGTTTTTAAACGTTGCGGCACTGCACCGCCGAAATAACGCGATAAATTTTCTGCAACGGATAAACAAACGTCAAGCCCTACTTTATCTGCCAATGCAATCGGCCCCATCGGCATGCCAAATCGCACAGCAGCGGCATCAATTGCCTGTGCAGGAATACCCTCTTCAAATAGCGTCATTGCTTCCATTAAATACGGCATTAAAACACGATTGACTAAAAATCCAGGACGACTTGCTACCGGCAAGGGTAGTCGACCAATAACCCCCACAAAAGCAGCAGCATGATAAACCGTCTCATCAGTTGTTTGCTCACCATAAACAACTTCAACCAGCGGCATTTTATCAACCGGATTAAAAAAGTGAATACCAACCAATCGAGCAGGATTTTTTAATACACTTGCAATTTCTTCAAGCGGAATGCTGGAAGTATTACTCGCAAGCAATGCCGTTGGTTTTGCTTTTAATTCAACATCGCTAAAGATAGCTTGTTTTACCGCACAATTTTCAAATACCGCTTCAATGAT
>MGXX01000054.1:0-4686 GCA_001801515.1 Gammaproteobacteria bacterium RIFCSPHIGHO2_12_FULL_38_11 | reverse complement strand
CATGGTGTGCGATTTTAGCGGGTGATTGATCTTGTAGTGTCACACGCAATCCTTGAAGCGCACACCATGCAGCAATATCCCCACCCATTGTGCCGGCACCAATGACATGTACCCAGGCTGATTTACTAAATTTACTTTCTTTTGCAATGCCTTTCATTTTTTCTTGCAAAAAGAAAATGCGTACTAAATTGCGCGCTGTGTCGGTAATCATTAATTCAGCAATGGAATTTGCTTCATTCACCATTGCTTCATTTTGTGCGCCATCTTGAATCCAGTTGCGAACAACAGCATAGGGTGCTGGATAATGTTTTTTGTTTACCCTTTTGTCTTTTAAACTTTTATAAAATAATTTTCCAAGCAAAGGACGAATAAAAGAAACATTCAATAATTTGGATAATGCACTGGGGGAATTGAGTTTAGGTTGGCGAATAATAAAATCCATTGCGGCACGTTTTAACATGCGTTCAGGAACAGCTAAATCGATAATACCCAATTTTGCGCATTTACGTGCGTCATACGCTGCACCTGGTAAAATCATTTTCATAGCTTCCATAACGCCAATTAAATTAGGCAAACGAACCGTACCACCCCATCCCGGGTGAATACCCAATTTAATTTCAGGTAAGCCAATTTTGGTATCAGGGGTATCTGCTGCAATGCGATAACGACAAGCTAAGGCTAATTCCAAGCCGCCGCCTAAACAAAATCCTTTAATCAACGCAAGCGTGGGCATGGGTAATGCTGCTAATTTATCAAGCACAATTTGCGCTTGACGAATTAAATCAAAGGCTTCTTTTTTTGTTTTTAAATGCGTAAATTGCGAAATATCCGCACCTGCGATAAAACCTTTAGATTTACCAGAAGTAATAATAACGCCTGCTGGATTTCGGTGAAGAATATCATCAAGCACAATATTTAATTCATCGAATACTTCCCTACTTAATGAATTAACCGATGTGCCTGCACGGTCGACAATCAACCATAAAATATTACTGGCGTCGGTTTCGAGTTTGAAGTTGAGGTAGGTTTTTTCCATGATAAATATCCTTGTTAACTATATTGCCAGATTACGGAATGCACTTAAGTATTCTGTAGTGAATACCTAACAGAATTTAATTACTCGCTTTGTCGCTTCCACTCGCTTACGCTCGGGGTTCTGAGCTATATATTTTCTATCAGCATCGCCCCACCTTGCCCGCCGCCAATACATAATGTTGCAATACCACGCTTTGTGTTTGTCCGTTTTAAGGTATGCGCTAAATGCAGGACAATACGCGCACCAGTTGCTCCAACTGGATGGCCTAATGCAATGGCACCACCATCAACATTTAACTTTGCGGGATCAATTATGCCGAGTGCAGAGGTTAATCCAAGCTCATCATGACAAAATTTTTCAGATTCAAATGCTTTTGTACACGCCAATACTTGCGCTGCAAATGCTTCGTTAATTTCCCAAAAATCAATATCAGACAATGCCAAATTATTTTTCTTCAATAATTGTGCTGAAGCATAAACAGGCCCTAAACCCATCACATCAGGTGATAACCCTGCCCATTGTGTATCAATAATTTTTGCTAACACGGGCAATTTATATTTTTCAATTGTCTCTTCGCTCGCCAATAATAATAATGCAGCGCCATCGGTCACTTGCGAACTGTTTCCAGCAGTTACCATGCCATAAGGCTTATCGAAAACTGGTTTTAATTTGCCGAGTTTTTCAGCAGTTGAGTCTGCCCTGACACCTTCATCCACATTGTAAAATTTTCCAGCATTATCGTAGACGGTTGTGATTTCAGATAAATGTTTATTTTTAATGGCGTCGGTTGCTTTTTGTTGGCTCGATGCTGAAAAGGCATCCATTTCCGCACGCGTAATACCAAATTGGTAGGCTAATAATTCAGCGGTTTGCCCCATATTCATGCCACAAAGTGGGTCAGATAATCCATGCATCAATGCAATAATGGGTGCTAAAAAAGAGAATCGAAATTGCGAAAAAGTTTGTGCTTTTGCCGCAAATGATTTCGCCGCATTTAAACGAGCAAACCAGTTTACCATTGCTGGTTTAAATAATAATGGCGCTCTGCTCATTGCTTCTGTACCACCTGCCAAGACCAAATTAGCCCTGCCGGTTGAAATATCTTGAAAGGCACAATCCAGTGATTGCAAACCCGATGCGCAATTGCGTTGCACTGTCCACGCTGGTACTTTTTTGCCGCAACCTAAGCGTAATGCAATAATGCGTGCAATATTGGCTTCATCTTCACTGGGCATCATACAGCCAATAATGACTTCATCAATATCAGAAGGCGAAAAAGGCTGGCGCGATAGTAATTCACGCCCTGTTGAAAATGCTAAATCACTCGCTGAAAAAGGACCACGTTCTGCTTTTGCTTTTAATAAAGGTGTTCGAGAACCATCTACGATATAAACAGGTCGTTGCGTCATGCTGAATTCCTTGTCCATAAAAAAGTGTGGGTGTCAGTGTGAGCTTGAGTGACCCAGGATAGCGCATTTATAAAAACTGTCAATACTCACCACGTTCCTAGTTGCTCGGAGAATATTTTAAATAATCAAATACAGCCCTAACTGCAAATACTTCACCGCCAATAGGACGACCTGATTTTGCTTTAAAGTTCCATGCGCAAGTATCAAAATGCACCCACGTTGTATTTTCTGTTACAAAAGACTGTAAAAACAGGGCTGCTGTAATTGACCCGCCATAAGGTGATCCTTCGACACAATTAACCATGTCAGCGACTTCACTTTTTAATTTATCCCGGTAACTTTGTACCAAAGGTAATTGCCAAATAGGATCATTTACTTTTCGTGATGATTTCATTAAATCATCTGCAAAAGTTTGCGGTTGCGCGAAAAATGCAGGGATATCTTCACCCAAAGCAACACGTGCTGCCCCTGTTAATGTGGCAAAATCAATAATGATGTCAGGGTTTTCACTGCATGCTTCTGTTAATAAATCGCATAATACCAAGCGACCCTCTGCATCTGTGTTCGTAATTTCTACCGTTTTCCCTGAACGTGTTTTCATAATATCGCCTGGACGATACGCATTGGCTGAAACCGCATTGTCCACCGCACCAATTAATAATCGCAATTCCACTGGTAAGTTATGCGACATAATTAATTGTGCCAATGCCAACATCATCGCACTGCCCGCCATGTCTTTTTTCATCAATAACATGCCAGATGCATTTTTTAAGTCGAGTCCGCCGCTGTCAAAGCAAACGCCTTTGCCTACTAAAATGATTTTTTTCTGGGGTTTTTTATGGGACCACCGTAAATCAATGACTCGGGGTTCACGGTGACTTGCGCGACCGACAGTGTGAATCGGAATATAATTTTCTTTCAATAAATGATCCCCTTTAATCACATTTACTTTAGCAGAAAATGTTTTTGCAACTATTTTTACCGCTTTTTCGATGGATTCTGGCCCCATGTCTTCTGCTGGCGTATTAATTAAATCACGTGCTAAATAAAGCGAATCTAAATAATGCGTTAATTCTTTTTCATCTACTGATTTAGGCAAAACTAATTTTGCTAACCTTGACTGTGATTCTTTGTATTTTGTAAATTGATAAAACCCCAATCCCCAACCTAATGCCGCTTGCTGAAAATGAAAAGGGGTTTTTAAAACTTGCCCATCAGCAATAAAATAATTACCTTCGGGTAATTTTGCAGGCAATGCGCCAAACGCCCAGAAATCATCGGCATTCGCAACACCTAATACAACACCTTGTAAACTGCCATCATTATGAGGAATCAAACAAAAGCTGCCCGAATCCGCAAGAAACTGCGCTGTTTTCATCCACTGTTGTACGTGTCGCGGTTGCGTTGAAATCCATTTCGCCAATTGATCTGCAACAACGGGATAAATAGGTATTGATTTATGTTTTGCGTTTTCAGATGTATTTTCAGATATAAAGGCGTGATGCATGATTAAACCCCTTTTCTATATTTTTTTATAATAGTTGGCGCAATTAAAACGATAATAATGGCAAAAATAATCAGCCAAAAATACACACCTGAATCTGGAATAATTGCACCCAAATAATATCCCAACAAGGTCATCAACCCAACCCATAAAATCGCTCCTAAAAAATTAAATAAGGTATATGTCCAAGATGGCATGGTTGCAATACCGGCAATTAAAGGGATAAATGAACGCGCAACCGGAACAAAGCGACCAATTAATAATGTGATTTTGCCATATTTTTGATAAAAAGCATGTGAACGAACGAGATAACTTTTCTTAAAGTACCAAGTATCTGCTTTTCGTTCAAGACGATGTTCGAGATAAACCCCTATCAAATAACCGGCCCAATAACCTGCAAAAGCAGCCATAACAAGCAATGGTAACAGCCAATATATATTGAGCACATTGCGCGATGCTAAGAAACCGGCGGCAAACAGTAAGCTATCACCTGGCAGAAAAAAACAAAAAAACAAACCTGTTTCAGCAAAAATAATCAATGCAATGCCGAAATAACCCAGCGCATTCACCCAAACATTGATATCCGCATTACCAAAAATAGAAAACTCCATTACCCATCCTTGTTAGGTGAAAAAAGAATAATATTACCATAATTGATTGTCGCATTAACAGTTAAGGAACATGAAGGAACATGAATGTGCGCTTACAGTGAATTTTAACAGTGCCAATGGAAACGA
>MGXX01000053.1:1837-6133 GCA_001801515.1 Gammaproteobacteria bacterium RIFCSPHIGHO2_12_FULL_38_11 | reverse complement strand
GTTTATTATTTTTTAAAATTGTGACAACTTGTTATATATCTTCGCTAGCTAGCGCACCCAATCGATAGCATTTTTCTGATTTTTTTCCGCAAATGATACCCAGATAATTTCTTATCACTAAATCATATTTGTCGGCCAACTGCGGATATTTTTCGAGGTAATGTTTTCTATCCAGAATTGGCAATATTCTCTCTGACATTGCCTTAACAGACGCAAGCATTCTAGTAGTAGGATGCAGTAATAATGTAATGCCAATTTCTGACTCATATCGCCGTGCTAATGGATTTTTAAATTTATCATCGAGTGATTGTTCAAATTTATTTTTATAGAGAGACTCCATCAATGACAATAACTGTTCTCGATCTTCATTCTGAATGAATGGAGCCTGGAGTACGCCCTTTAAAATCCGGCATAATTTATCCATTGATTGCTCATGATTTTCAAACAGTATTTTTGCATTCTCGACACCCTTCTCAATAACTGGCACTCCGGGGAATTTCATTCCCAGATTTTTTAATCTATAAATAACGTGAAGATATGCTTCACTCCTTGATTTAAAAGAGGCAAGCGGCAGGCCTGCGCTACGAGAGGAAAAAAGACTGATATCAGAATGGGCGATTAACATAATGCAGAAGCCGCAAAGTCACGAGTTGTATTATTAAATCGGGTTATTAAAAACATGGAGTAATTTATATTTGTACCCCGGATAAAATACATTATCCGGGCTACAGCTCGCTGATTACACATGATCACGCAAGTCAATAATTGTAAAATCATGAGAGCCATTTCTTTTAGACATAAATGGTAGACGAGTTATAGCAAAGTCTTTGTCAATGCCAAAATAGGCAATATTATCTGGCTCGGAGCAAACGTTGTTTAGGTATACCCAGGTTACGCATGGCGTGCGGCCGTTGCACGCTTGATCTTTAGTTATCATCATCACCTCTTTAGGCTCCAGAACGGCATAGCATTGTTTAGTCGTGCCTAGATAAAGTTTTAGATTTGTTTCATTGGTAAGTTTTAATGGAGAGGCGATTGTTGACGTTGCAACGGCTAATAAAAAAATGCTGGAAATGATAGATATTAAAAATTTCATGTTCTGCTTCCTGATGAATATATTTTAGATACGAAGAATACATCATTTTAACTATAGTTTTCAAATGTAGCAGATTTTATCGAGCCGCTGCCTATACTTAATGCGCTCGCAAATTTTTATATGAATTTTCAACCCTATGTTTTGTATAGTCACATTACTGGCGTGCTTTATTGGTTATTGAAAGCGATAGAATATAAACCAGATTTAGCAGACTCCATCAATTTTGACGAATATCTGAGGCAGTTTGACAAGCTTGATATGCCGTCAGTCTTTAATGAAAGCAACAAGACCCTACTGATGGCACTCAATAGAAATGACACAATACGTGAACTTACCTTTGATTCCTCTGGCCTCCCCTGGTTCGTTAATGCTCAATTCGCAGATTACCTCGCCAAAACCAAGACATTAACTTTGCTGTCCCAGTTTGGGGATACGTTACCGCTTCATCCTGGGAAAGCAGTAACTATTCCGAATAAAAATTACAGTAAGAAATCGCATGATTGATGATTCATAGACTTCATTTTTTCTTAACCTTTAAGATGCCCAGATAATTTATCAACTCTAGACTCAAAAAAATCCTTAGCCCACAAATCAAGTGTAGATAGCTCTCTTGGTCTCAAAAATCTAGAAACATCTTTTTTCGCCACATCCCAATCAATGCTATTAATTTTTAGTCGCAGCTCTTTAATCAACCATTCCGGCGAAACAATTTCATGTTTTCCAGCCCAAGGACCAGCTTGCTTGATTGCGGAGCTGAGCAACGAAAAGTTAATCAATGTGTTTCTTGATACATACCATAGAAAGTCATACCAATCCCTTCCCTTAATATGATTACGACAAAGCAATGCATGACATTTACTAGCAAATAAACTCGGCAGATCTTGCGTTTGAACACTATAGGGTAATGGGAAATCTAAGTATTTCAATTCATAGCTGGAACCTTTTGGTGGATTTGTATCAATCTCTAATTTAATTTGCAACTTTGGTCGATTTGTTCTCGCATCCTTTATAATTAGAAGCCCACCCTCAGAATCAGCTTTCAAAAATGCTGTTCGTACTGGTTTATCTACTTTAGCCTTGCTTGTAACTTCTAATGTATATCCATACACTCTAAACTCATCACGCATGCTTTTAATGTAGATATCCCAATTAAAGCTTGTATCTGGCTTATCTAATACAAAATCTAAATCTTCAGAAAATCTTTCCAAACCATATAAAATTCTAAGACAGGTACCACCTTGAAAAGCCGCTACCCGAAAAAAACCGGAACGTGAAAGCGCCATCAATGCAATTTCTTGTGCAATTTCCTTAAGTGCATTCTCTTGATCAAGAACGGTTTGGCACTCGTAAGCTAACAATTTCTGCTGGATAATCTCAACGCTCATATTCAGCCCTCGTGTATCAATGCGTTTGAAATTGTATGGTATAGATCACGCTGCACACCTTTTAAGAAACGACTCACTCGTGCGCTCTGATAATATTCATCGAGTAATTGAATTTCTTCATTACGTAACACCGGCAAGCTATCGAGCTCAATGCGCAAATTCTCCAATAATGGCTCCAGGCCTTTCCAATTTTTTTTATAACAAAACACATAATCACAAATTGCCTTCCACGGCATAGCTACAAAAAATTGGCGTCCATTTTCATTAACAAGTTCGACACCTGTAAATAAATTCTCAGGTGGCAGGTGTAAATAACTAAACACACCTAATGAAGAATGGAATTCTTTAGACCTTTTACCTGTCGCATTCGTGACGGTGTATACCCTTTCTGGAATAAGCTTATGAAAGCTAAGCGCCGACTCAAGGCTAATATATGATGGACCATAAACATATTGAGCAAGCTCATACGGATGCGGCTTAACTTTACAACCCACCACATCAGTCAAACAATATAGTCCTCTGCGAATATGTAATAGCTTCCCTTGAGCCAACAATCGCTTCACCTTGCCATAGCGACTGTCAGGTGTGCCATCAAGCAGAGAGTCGAGCTCCGTATCTGTGAGATATGGACGCGGGTAGTTTCGTAATTTTGATTCTAGCAGCCTAGACCCCACCATAAGCACCTCAATACTGTCATTATTTGACAGTTTCTTACTATATTATAGCCTATATTTCATAATATTCAATATAAATGAGAGAAACTGTCATTTATTGACAGTTTTTTACATATTATTTGCTAAAATATAAATATAAGAAGGTCTTTATGCAATATGCTAGATACGATGCGCTACAAAATCAGATGCTCATCGGCTTGCGTGCTAATTTGATGATTAATATAGGCATGAAAATGTTGGGCAACCGTTACAAATGCAGAGAAGTGCACAAGAGTGCACTTCTCACTCGCGCAAAAGTCGCGTCACAGAATTTGAACAATTTAAGGTGATCTCTGGATTGATTGTAACCAAACAATAGGTTACACTTTATGTAACTTAATGTAGAGTTGTTACCTATGCAACCCATGAGATACCTAAGCCAATGGCTGTCAGAAAATGCCGACAACCGTCACTATTTATTTACACTTCGTGACTTACGACCGCTTTTTACCGAGCTATCCGATAATACGTTTAAAACATTGCTTAGCAGAGCGGTACACTCAAAGTTGCTCATGAGATTATGTCGAGGGCTTTATCTGAATCAAAAAGCTCTTCCAAATGATGGTTTACTATTATTTCATGCGGCTGCAGTTCTAAGAGCGAATGAATTCAATTATATCAGCCTTGAGACCGCATTAAGCGACGCAGGTGTCATCTCACAAATTCCAGTCAACTGGATAACCATTATGTCATCAGGAAGAAGCAATACCATTTCATGCGGTAATTACGGAACTATTGAATTTGTTCACACAGATCAAAAACCAGCGAACCTCATTAAGAGCCTCGCTTACGATCATCTGTGCGGAATGTGGCGTGCTAATGTTGAACTCGCATTAAGAGACATGAAAGCAACGCATCGAAATATGGATTTAATTGATTGGGATCACAAATGAACTTATTTGATCAACTCGTATCAGAAGCTCTAAAGTCTCAACCTGATTTATCACCATTAAGAGTCGTCATTGAAAAAGAATTATTGCATCACGATATTTTAAGAACATTAAGTAAAAATGATTTGCTTAGCCATCTCACCTTTATAGGCGGCACATGCCTCAGAACTTGTTATGGCGGAATTCGATTAAGCGAAGATTTGGATTTCACA
>MGXX01000053.1:1415-1792 GCA_001801515.1 Gammaproteobacteria bacterium RIFCSPHIGHO2_12_FULL_38_11 | reverse complement strand
ATATTAACTGACAGTTTAAATGAAAAATACGGCCTGAAAATTATTGTAAGTGAACCTATAAAAGATATCAGCAATGTTGATACCTGGAAAATTAAAATTGAGACCAGGCCGAAGCAAAAACATCTACCAGCCCAGCGAATCAATATCGATATTTGCCACGTGCCTTCTTATGAAAAAAAACCAATGATGTTGCTTAATCCGTACGGCGTTGATATGGGAACAAGCGGTTTGATTATACAGGCGCAAAGCCGTGAAGAAATTTATGCCGATAAATTATTAGCATTTGCATTGCGTCCAAACAGGTTAAAGCATAGAGATTTATGGGATATGGTATGGCTGCATCAGCAAGGTTTAAAACCACGCATGGAATTAATACC
>MGXX01000053.1:0-1389 GCA_001801515.1 Gammaproteobacteria bacterium RIFCSPHIGHO2_12_FULL_38_11 | reverse complement strand
TAACTGAAGATAGAAATCTTGCATCTGAATTTAAAAATGAAATGCTGATGTTTTTACCGCCTGATCAAATCGATAAAGTAATTAAACAAAAAGATTTTTGGTCTTTTATCGTTAATCTGATTGAGGAATTTGGAACACAACTACATAAAAAAATATGATGAAATACGAAGCCGTGTTTTTACGCGGCTTCTAGAACAGCATTCACACAGAATCGGTAAAATGTTCATGCGGGCGTTTTTTGGTGTTAACGGCTAAGGGCATAGCTGCTTGATGGATCCGTAATGAAAATACAAGGCTTTTCATCCGTGCCACGAAAATGCCCGCAAAGTTGTAAGCCCTTTTTTGCAGCCTTCGCTGCTTTTAACTTGTCTTCGAAATCATTCGAAGTATACTCCATCAAACTTCGAAACCATGGGTGTGTATCAGGTTTAAATCTCTCGAGAATTTTTTTCGTTATAATGGCGTTGAATTTTGAAATTAACGGTTTTGCACCATCCAGGTCACCTTCATTTGTCACCTTTTTCAAGACATAGTATAAAACTGTTTTGCCTTTAAGATTAGCAGCATTCACATCAGCGCCCATTTCCAGTAATACTCTTGCGGAAAAAGTAATTCGTCCTTCATCCATCATTGTATGGATTAAAGGTGTGTTTCCATATTTATCCTTGGCGTCCAAGTCAAGGCCGTAGTGAGTAAAAAACATCATTAGTTCAATAGCCATATGTTTGGCGTCAGAAACAACGGCAAGATAATGCAGCAAGGTTGCCTGAAGATCACCACATTTAAAATTAAGCAGCGCCTTTGGAAAAGAAAAATCAGCATATTTATTTTCAAGTTCCTGATTTTGCATTTCATTAAAATCTTTAACAATGCTGTTGGCGATTGTTGTCAGTTCATTGACAGAATATTTTCGTTCTGATGTCGGGATGATTTTCATAATTGATTTCTCTGTATTTTTTTCAGGCATTGTAGCCATGTAAATTGCATAATTCAAGGGTAGAAATACGCTACTCAACGTATTCGTGCGCGCGAACGCATACAGTTAATCAAATGCTGTTTCAGCTTCTGCTTTTTTACAGGTTCTAGCAAACAGGCTCAACACGTCCATTGGCGTAGCGGGATAAATGATCGTTCTTACATCCCGACACTTTGCTCCCAATAATGGCGATTGTTAAGGATTGCGGGAATCGCTCAATATCAGGCCAGCCCGCGCAAAAGTCGCGCAGAGAGCATCTAACTACGAGAGACGATTGGACAACGCTTGCTTTATTTATTGATTACACTAGATATATTTAATGGGCCGCGTTGGGATCGAACCAACGACCCGCTGATTAAGAGACATCAGCTCGACTTGCAGCTTATTGTTTAATATAGGCATGAATATGCTGG
>MGXX01000052.1:10461-11008 GCA_001801515.1 Gammaproteobacteria bacterium RIFCSPHIGHO2_12_FULL_38_11 | reverse complement strand
GACACCAAATTCAATGGAATTAAAAAATCCTTGTGCTAAAGTTACTAAAACAGGCTCAAAGTTATGAGACTTAAAAGCTAAGGATTGTATTGTCAACCCACGACAGACATTAAGCGTGAGATTAATTTTCTCAGCACTAAAAGACCAATAAGTTCCTTCATCGTCTTTGATAATACTAAAATTTGGAGATGAAGCGAGTGTATTTGGTAAGGAAACGGCTTCAAGATAATTTGCTGGTAGCGTTGGAGTGGTCTCATTTATCCCCAATAATTCAGTGAAGCTTGCCAAGTGTTCAATCACTTTTTTCCATCGATCATTTGTAATATGTGTTCTCAGATCGCTTGCCCATAATTCGCATAAATTACGCCATAATTCTTCATTCCAATCTTTCTTATCGGATAGGATACGAAATACTTGATGACATTTTGTATTTAACCATAAATTATCTCTTCCTGCGACAGCCCAACGATTAATATTATATTTTGCCTGTTTTTTAACGGGTATTGGCTGTTTAATGGAAGTCAGCCGATTGACGATTTTCTCTTTT
>MGXX01000052.1:0-10434 GCA_001801515.1 Gammaproteobacteria bacterium RIFCSPHIGHO2_12_FULL_38_11 | reverse complement strand
ATGCAATTTAGCTTCTGTCTCAAATCGACCTGGACGATAATCAAAAATTTCTGCATCATTACAATATAGTGGTAATAGTGAATCATCGCTTTTTGCTCTCTGATGAACATAAGATAGATATTCTGAAATTGAAATATCTCCATGCACCACCCGTTGCAATCTCTGAAAAAGTATCGTATCTGACCATAAAACTGGTAGTGAGCGATCAACACATCCCAAAGCATGTGTCGGGGTTTTTGCAATAGGAGTGTGCTCCAGGTTCATGGCCAACCGCACATTATCACGATCCATAATTATTCCAGCATAACCAGCATCGGCATAAACATCAACCATGCCGGTTGAAAAAGCCATTTCATTCACAAAGGCCAGTTTTGGAAAAACATTCAGAATTTTCTTATATGCATTTAATCCTAATTTTTGATTAGACGCATTCACTTGATCAGGCACTAAAGGTCCAATGATTTGACTCCAGCCACTACCAATAAGCTCACATCGTCTTTTTTGCAAAAGTCTACGAAAGACATCAATCCAGGATTTATCAAGTTGTTCAATTTGGTTTAAAGTCCACCCCGTGAGCTCGATACCGATTGGGATAGCACAGCGTTCGATTAAATCCAGGAGAGGCCAATAACATTTGTGAATGACATTTAACCTTTCGTCTGTTTTAATGGATGAGAAAGATAAATTCAAATGAAAAATTAAAAATCCATGCGGCATATTTTAGGCCCTGGGTTCATATAAAAGATCAGATACAGCTTGCACAAATTTCTTACCACCTAATACGGATAGCTTCAACTTGGAACGTTGTGATAATTGTTTCGCCAAAACATCATTAGCCATTAATTCTTTAAGTTTTAACACGGCATCATCTGAATTCTTTGCAACCATTGCAACTTCTTCCCTGAATATTGCCGATAACTCATTTGCATCCTTCTCACCATAAGGAGAAAAAACTACCGTCGGAATGCCATAATATAGCAACTCAAAAAAACTTACGCCATAAACAGTGATTGCATAATTCATTTTTACCATCAAATCATCCAGTCCTTGCAATCTGCGATGATGTTGGATTGAGATACTGCATATCTCTGAAAAACAAGGGGGTTTTGAAAAAGGTCCAGAAACCCAATGTAAAACTGATTCAGTGGGTAACAACTCATCCAAACGTTTTGGCAAGGTTTGACCTAATGAAGTTGTATCGCTACCTCCAGTTAAAGCAAGGATATTCTTTCCTGGTTCCCAATCTTCTGGAGATTTTTTTACATTGAGTAAAAAGCAATCCCAACCAAATAACAATGGTGCAGTGCATTTTTTTTGTATGGGCTCATCGATATAAAAAGATGGAAAAAACACAAGATCTACCGCTTTAGAAGCTTTCAAACTATCAATACCAATTATTTTTACATCAAATTGTTTGAGTTCTCTTAAAATAAGGTCGATATTTTCAGGTATATAGTCATAAAATAAATCCAAAATAATTAATTGATATTCTTTTCTTGCTAAATTATTTTTAATGATTTCAAAAAAATCATTACTAAAATCTATAAATTGATGTGGATATGTTTTTAACTCTTGAAAATTGATACAGGGACCTTGGATAAAAAACGCTATTTCCGCATTGAAAGCTTCATGCAAATTCCTAGCTACAACCAAGGAACGAACAAGATGTCCCAATCCAATACCAGATCCTGCATGACAAGCAATTAACACATTCATATCATTGTGCGTGCACTAAGCAAAGGTCTAAGACCATCAAAGGGATCGGTGCGCCATTGTCGTTCAATGAGTTCCGATTGGGTCGGACCTTTAATCCCCGAACCATCAGCCATAGAACAATATCGGATTTCTTTAATAACCGATGCTATTTGCTCTGGTAACCAACAATGTCCCATGGCATATTCGGCTCCAGTTTTATCGAGATCCAGGTGAAATTCTATTATCTCAGCGCCCCACTTATGGATTGCTCTATGTATTACTCCAGGCTTCGCGGTATGATCTGACCATCCAACTCGGCATTGAGTCGCCATTCTTAGTGTTTCAATTGCCGCAAGATTTGCTTCGTCGGGAGGGGTTGGATAGCTAGAAGTGCAATGTAATAAGGTAATATCCTGACAATAATTTTCTCTAAGAATCTGTACGGCGTGAGAAATTTCATCCATTGTTGCCATACCCGTAGATAAAATGACAGGTTTATCAGTTTTGGCGCATTTCGCCAATAGCGCATCCCATAACAGCGCGTAGGATGCAATTTTATAGAAAGAAACATAAGGTTTTAGTTCATCAACGGCATCCAAGTAAAAAGGTGTGCAACTAAACTGAATGTTTTTTTCCTGACAACGTTCAGCAAGTAAAGGTAAAAAAGAAAGGGGAAGCTCCCACTGACGACGATCCAAAATAAATGGTTTTTGTTTCATTGCCTCTTTCGAGAATAATTGATCAATACGAAATAACTGAAATTTGACAACATCGCATCCTATTTCTGCGGCCTTCTCAATAAAATCAAAGCAACGATTAATGTCTGTCCCATGATTGCTGCATATTTCCGCGATAAATAAAACCATTCTCTTCTCCAAAAATCATCATAACGGCCAACGATTCAGAGTATATCCGGAATCAAAATCAGCTACGCTTCCTGAAACTGCATGACAACCACCCCGTGCCAACCATAAGATATAATGAGCCGCTTCCAAAGGATCGATTAACTTATTTAATGGTGTCTTTCCCTTAACTGTCTCTAAAAGTTTTGGATGAGTAACCGTTGTCTTCATCAAACCATCGACATGCCCTAAACGCAATGCATGTGTCGCAATACCATATTGTCCCCATTCCACAGCAAGGGAGCGTGTCATAGCCTCGAGCCCTCCCTTAGAAACAGCATAAGGTAAACGTCCAGGATAGGGATGTGTCACCATGATAGAAGAAATAACTATAAAAGAAGCTCGGCCATTTGCCTTCATCGCAGGAAAAGCGGCTTGAGCGCATAAAAAAGCGCCTTTTAAATTTACATCCAAGACTTCATCCCAATCTAACTCAGAAAATTCTTCTGGTTTTTTTACGCGATTAATCCCAGCTAGATAAACAACAGTATCGATTTTTTGAGGTAAATCTTTAAAAGATTCAACCTTTGTTACATCTGGGCGAGATGCATTTAACCATTGTGAGTCAAGTTCATAATCAGCATCGGTGAAAACTTTACATACAGCTCGACCTACATTACCTGTTGCTCCTACGATCACAGCATTTTTCTTCATTGTTTTCCTCTTTTCGGAAGCATTCATCGCACTTATTCACATCAGATATACTTTACCGTTTTACCTTCTCCCATTCTTTTTTCTTAGCAAGATATGCCCAAATATAGCTAACTTGCACCCCTGGCTCCCCAACAACTGGATGAAATCCCATGGGAATATTACTAAACTGACGGTCTTCCACAGCCCAAATGGCATCCACAGCACTACCATCGTCCCACAATCCTCTGCCAACTTGGATGCCTTTTTTAGTGCCACCGGATAATAAATAATAAAAAGCTTCTTCAAAGCCTAATTCTGGATAGTTTTCAAAATCATGTGGCAAGCTTGACCAAGTCCCTTCACCGCGATGAATCGTTTGTCCTAGACGAATTTGCAAATGAGACTCATTTGAAGGAAGTAAAAAATGATACACTTCACGTTCGCAATTATCAGACCCAACAACGATAAAGTGAGATTCGCCACAATTTACTTGAAATTCTTTTTCTTTAATCAAGTCACGATGAATAACGCGCTCAATGCGATTATTTTGAGAAATAATGACTTCGGCTTCTTCTAAAGGAGTGCTATAAAATAATCTCGCGTCTTTCTCTCGAACCTTAAGTGTAGGTAGTTCTTTTTGAGGAACACTAGACTGTAACATAATTTCCTTTCTCCAATTTTTTAAGTGACTGATTCATTAATTCACTAACCGCAGCATATCCTGAGCTTAATGCGAAGGATCTTCCAGTGCAATCTTGAGCGCAATCTGAAATGCTCGAAAATACGACAGCGGTTCGTTCTGCGTCATGATAGTTAAAAAAACGATACCAGGTATTCAAAGTTAAAGGATAACCTAATGCCATCTGTAAAACGCCACCGGCAATATCAGCGCCACGCGAAACTGAGGAGCCACTACTATCCCATCCACCTGAAGAACGAGGCGTTAACTCTAAAATAACAGGCCCACTTTCAGTAAAGAAAATATCTCCTTTTAGCAAATGCCCCCAGTTTTGCTGGTGCATTCCCAAAGCCCGTCCCGCATTTTGCATCAAGGAAATGACTTGCTTTTTGATCGAAAAATCACGTTTTGCGGGATTAACATGAGCTATCTCAATACACTCATTAGGTTTTGTCTGCATGCAAGCATCAGGAAAAAATTTTAAATCTCTAGGAAAAATTCTATCGACCCAATTGATCCAATACATTTGACCCTGATACCACAAGGTTTCTACAGAAGCTTCCGATATTTGAGTAGGATCTGCAACTAATTGTTCCTCCAATATCACTTTTCCTGTCGTGCCAAATTTTTGTGTATATTGAAATTGCTCTATACTGAAATTATTAGGATGATTGATTATTTGAAAACCACGACTACCAGAGTTGTCCGTTGCCTTTAACACAAAAGTTTTCTTGATATTGGAATGAAGTATTTGTTTTGCTTCATCGAAAGAACTCACAATATGACTTTCTGGCTGCAAAAAATCACCTGTACGCAATAATTCACGCGTTTTAAATTTGTCGCGGCAAATTTGAGAGATTTCTGGATCAAGGTGAGGTAAATTTAAATAAGCAGCAACTTTTGCAACAGTATAATGACAGTCAGCAGCAAAAGTGAGCACAGCTTTAACGTCAAAACGCTTCAATACTTCATCGCAAGCCGCAATATGAGAATCACCATCAAAAGTATCAATGTTTAAAAACAAGTCCGCCATATTTTTACACACAGCATTGGCATTACCATCCGAAACAATTAACTTAAATCCATTGAAACGTATTGTTTTTGCAGCGATTTGCTGCATCGGTCCGCCCGTTATTAACCAAACTGCGCTATCTTTCATGGTTTATCCATACCTCTACAACTTTATATTTTCCTTGCAGTTATTTTGATCTCTCTACCGATGTTCAAATTAGCGAATGCTGTATACAGCGCTCGCTTAAGTTCTTTTTGATCGGAGGCCAATAAATTTCTCTCAAAGTTCATTCGCTGATTGTGGCATAACCTTCCTACATTATCATTGCAAATGTAATTGTTTCCCATTAATAAAAATAAATCCATAGGAAAAGTAGATTCTCTGGAAACCTCTTCAAACCCGCAAAGATTTAATAAGTTGCTGAACGAATCAAAATTAAAATAATTGATATGATGCGGGACCGAAACCCACCATGGTGAAAAAGCACATGATTTTCGCAATGCTAATTGGAACGGATTATAATCATTTGGCACAACCGAACAAAATAAGCCTCCTGGTGATAATAGTTCATGTGCGATTTCTATCATTTTCTTTGGATTGGGTACATGCTCTAGAACCTCACTCATATTAACAACATCAAAAGAGCCTAGTGCTTCTTTAATCATCTCTTCTGCTAAAAAAGTCTCTATAATATCTAATCCCAATTCACGGCTGTGTTGTGCAGCACGCTGTGATGGTTCAATTCCTAACGTATCCCACCCACGTTCTTTACCGTGTAATAAAAAATATCCTGGTCCTGATCCAACATCTAGAATACGTCGACGGGTAGACGGTAATAAATTTTCATATTCATCATAACGTTCTTTATAAACAGAATTCCACCAGGCCAAATCCTCAGTATATCGTTGTATATATAGAGGAATTTCTTGAGTGTAATATTCAAATTTATATATTTTATCCAGCTCTTCTGCGGCAGGCAGCGGCACAATATGTTTGAATTTACAGGAATTGCAATCAATTATATCAAATCCGTTAGCGGTATCTAGGCATGTACCATGATGCTCATTCCATGTGATAACCTGTTTATGAGACATAAAAATTCCCTTCAGATCAGCAGTTCCCGCTAAGAACGCGGGAACCGCTTTGTTTGTATATATGCTACGCAGAAGCAAAGCTTCTGCTTGCACCTAAGGGGGAGAATCGCGATTCTCCCCCTTAGGTAACCCCCATCGCGTAAGGTTAGCGGGAACCGCTACCTTCAGATCAATTATCTGTACGAAAAAGCTCGTAACTTTTTCGCATATTTTCCTAAAATCGATTCCTTCAATATTTGAAGGATCCTCAAGTCGACGCTTAATTTAACATCACAAAATTTAGCATCCTTCGGTGAATAATATTGATGCCTATAGTTTCCACTCTGATTGATGGTATATCCAAATGGCAAACATCGCTCTTGTAGTAAAGCCTTTGGGATGCTCATCAATAATGATGACAATTCATCAAGAGATTTTGGTTCATAAACACATTCCCAGCCACTATAGGGAGAGCAGCATAAAGAAACAGACGGACGACCCCAATAAGTGGCTTCAATCCCAGTCATTGAACCATAGGTTAATATTAAATCCGATGATTCGATGAGGGCGTAAGTATCTACAGATGAATCAGAAGTAATGAGGGTGGTATTTTTGCCTGAAAGAGTATTCCAAAATAACTGATCACGAATAGATTTTTTTGATATAAAAGGATGCGCTCGAATCACGAGCTCGACATCTTCTAATTCACTAACCCATTCTATCAAGTATTTTACTGCTTCTCTCTGAGATGCAAAAATGGATGACTGACCTATATCAGAATCGTACAAATATACAAATTCATCATCACTGGATGCACAAAAAGTCACTCGCGTTCTTTTTTTCTTTTCTGGAAAATCTTTATTTTTTTGGTTTAATAAGTATCCATTGAACTCTTTATTATTTCTTTGCCTGAAAAAGAAATGATGTGCTTGTGCTTCGCGATCTGGAGCCCCTTCTTCCCAGCATTCAGCGATGGTTTTTTTTATTGATTGCATGTTAAATTGCGTTTTTTCAAACAGAAAGAATCGTGTTGGATTAGAAGAAAATTCATAACTTCTCACTTCAACATCGCATCTTTTTGCAGCACAGCGAGCTGCCTGAGAGATGGCAAAACGACCATTATAAATAATTATTTCCTTAGGATTGTATTTTTGTAAAACTTTGACACACGATTCATAGGCCTGAATAGAAGCCAACAGTCCTTTTTTAATAATATCATTGTATAAAACCACATCCGGATAAGCATCTTTTGTCATTCCTGCAAGTTCCGTTAATACACCGAATCCCAAAGGCATAGAATCATAGGTAAAATGTTCTACCTCTTCAAGAGACGTAAAGTTGGAGCGTTCAAGGAGACTAAAAGTAGTATTGTTTGTGGTTTTTTGTTGAACATCTTCAATAATATGGATATTGAAATTTTTTAAAATTTTTTTAAATGGTCTAACTTTTCGGCTTTTTTTCGCATGAAACGGCCATATCCCAAAGGGCATTTGGGAAAACGGATCGTCGACATCAACAAAAAAATACCCGACATGCTTTTCTTTATCTTTCAATTGTAAAGCAATGTCACCCGATGTTTCCATCACACGGCCCATACAATAAGATTGAATTATTAAGGTATCCATTCACTAGCCCCTCATTCCTCATTTGGCTTTTGCCAACAACGCGGATCAATAATGTCAAGATCATTTACACTGGGTGGAGAAGTCTTTATAGGCTGAAGAGTGGTCCAACAGCTGTAAATTTCTTCAAGTTGAGACAATCTATCCACACCGATCACGCAATAACTTATGTTGGGATGGAACTTGACAAAACTTAAAGCACCTTGTAATGGAGAAAGGTTATTTTTTTCACACCATGCCATCCAATTTTTAAGAGCCTCCTTCGCTTTGGGCAATTTTACTGAAATTTGATCTGTCGAAAGCAGTAAAATACCTTGCAAAAAAATACTTCTGAGATGAATTTCAACACCTGGAATTTCCTGAGTTGATTGCAACCGCTGATCAAAAGCATTTCCAGGAACCTGAGAGACTTGAATTGGAAACCTTTTACATAAATCTCTTAATTCATCAGGCGAATAGCAGGAAACACCTAACCGAATATTTAAATTTTTTAGGGCCTTTGAGGCTGTTTCCCATATAAAATTCGCATGTTCGCTCAATAGATCATCACTTCGATGAAAAAGCAATGTATCTAATGAATCTTCAAGATTATTTTGCGAACTATGAATATGATTCATAATAAAATGAGCGATCTCTTTTTTCCCTAAATGGACAGGAACAAATGGAATTTTTGAAACCACTTTGAATGGATATTTCTCCAACAGTGTCTTCAGTTCTTTTTCGATAGCACCATACACTGGAGCCGTATCAATTCTTCTGATACCTAAATCCCAAGCGTGTTCAAGAATTTGATACACTTCTTTTTTAGGAACGACCTCACCTCGTCCGGCAATGCCATAATTTAATCCGAATTGGGCTGTACCCAGAGCGATTTCAGTTTGAACGTTCATTTCTGTAATGCTTTTTCGAGAACAGAGATGATTTTTTGTTGCGCATCATCCGCAAGAGCGGAAAAAATAGGTAAGGAAAGTGCATTTGAGTAATATTTCTCAGCTTCAATAAATTGATTTTTTTTAAAGTTACGTTGTTGGTAATAAGGTTGGGTGTGTACAGGTATGTAATGCACATTCACACCGATTTCCTCCTCACGTAATCGATTAAAAAGAACATCTCTATTAATGGGCGATTGTTCTTGATCGACCTGAATCACATATAAATGAAAAGCAGAATAAACATCCTGTCGTTGGAATGGAAGGATGAGAGGTAAAGAACGCAACGCATTATTATACTTAGATGCAATTTGATGACGTCGCTTAACAAATTGTTCTAGTCGCTTCAATTGGCTTAATCCTAACGCCGCTTGAATATCCGTCATTCGATAATTAAACCCAAGGTCGATCTGCTCATAATACCATCCACCATGAGGACGATATTGCATTTTTTCAGAATTTCTTGTAATCCCATGGGATCTCAAACTTTGCATTTTCTCAGCCAAAAATACTTGATTTGTCAATGCCATTCCACCTTCGCCACTCGTAATCACCTTGACAGGATGAAAACTGAACACTGTGATATCACTGTATTCACAACTGCCTATCGGTTTTCCTTTATATAGTCCACCTATAGCATGGGATGCATCTTCAATAATCTTAAATCCATAACGCTTGGAAAGATGATGAATAGATTCCATGTCGCAGGATTGTCCTGCAAAATGAACCGGAATAACAACTTTTGGTAGAGCGCCAATTTTTTCCGCCTGATCTAATTTTACCGCGAGAGATTCTACGCTCATATTGTATGTTAGTGGATCAATATCTACAAAATCCACATGAGCCCCACAGTAAAGTCCGCAATTGGCAGAAGCAACAAACGTGTTTGGAGAAGTCCACAACCAATCGCCATGGCGAAGGTCTAGAGCCAAACAAGCGATATGTAATGCACTGGTAGCTGAATTCACAGCAACAGCAAACATTGCATTCATCTTTTGTGCTAACGTTTGTTCAAATGCAGGAACCATTGGCCCTTGCGTCAGCCAATCTGATTTTAAAATTTCGATAACAGTCTCGATATCTTCTCGAGAAATTTCTTGACGACCATACGGAATCATGTAATGTCACTCTTCTATCAGATTAAACATGGCGTTTTACATATAAAACCAATTGAATGATTTATTTTGATAATTTCTTCAATATTCAGGAAATGCTTGTTATTTCCAGAGTTATATTCAAATCCTGGCTTAACATAATTACCTGTTTCACCAATGCGATTTATAAGTCCTCGTTCAGAAGTTCTATTCTGGAAGCAAATAGAGGGTTCTATAACAAAATGATCTTTAAACTCTAATGTCAAATGCGAGTCATCCGCCGGACACATCACCTCATGAATTTTCTCGCCTGGTCGAATACCTATCACTTTGAATGATAGATCTTGCCCCATAGCAGCCGCCACATCTGGTATTTTTACGGAGGGAATTTTAGGCACAAAAATTTCACCGCATGTCATTCTTTCAAAACTTTTTATTACAAAATCAACACCTTGTTGTAAGGTAATCCAGAATCGGGTCATTTTAATATCCGTTATGGGTAAAAACTCAGCATTCTGTTCCACCAGCTTTTTAAAATAAGGAACAATCGATCCTCGGGAGCCTACAACATTTCCATACCGAACGACGGAAAATCTCGTACGATGTGTACCTGCGATATTATTTGCTGCTATAAAAAGCTTGTCCGAAGCGAGTTTAGTGGCTCCATAAAGATTAATGGGATTAGCTGCTTTATCTGTGGAGAGAGCAATGACCTTTTCTACCTCTGCAGCCAGGGCTGCATCGATTACATTCTGGGCGCCATGAATGTTTGTTTTAATGCACTCCATGGGATTG
>MGXX01000051.1 GCA_001801515.1 Gammaproteobacteria bacterium RIFCSPHIGHO2_12_FULL_38_11 | reverse complement strand
ATATATACAATATGCTCCCAGCCATTTTTCTTCTTGCGCCTTGCAGACAAGCCATTTTCACGCCCTCGTTACGCTATATGATGAAATATCCGGGTTAATACACTCAAATCCTAAATGCACTTGTACCAGTCGCAACCTGTGTTAGCTCAGATTGGCTTATATTTTCTCGAATAACATCAGCATTGCAAGCTCTTTTTTGTAGCAATTTCTCTACCTTCTTTTTTAAGCACTCATTCAACACTAAGGCTTGTTTAAGATTTTGTGTTAAAATAGTATTTTTATTTTTTTCTAGCAATAATTCATGCTGCATTTGATCAAGCTGTAACTTGAGTGATTTGTTTTCTTCAATTAACTGCAAATGAAATTGTTCCAAATCTAAATGCGTATTCAATGTTAAATTCGCCGTTTCTTCATTTTCTATCGCGGAGCGCGATGATTCAAGCTGTGGAATAGTATGGGTTTTGCAAGCATTAAACAATGCGGAATCATGCGTGTAAAGCGCGTGATATATCGCTTCTCTCATCGTGCTATGATTGGTAACAATCGGTATCAACCAAAACAGAGAAAACCCCGTTTTAATCGATGTTAAATGTGCGTATACTTTAGATGCCAGCTGTACTTCTGTCTCTGTTTCGCATTTTAAAAGTTTATCAATACATCGAATATCATATTTTCGGTGAGAAGGGATATGCCGACTAAAATTGATATAAGATACGCTATAAATATAATCACCTTTATAATGTTTACCTTCGCATTGTATCGTATACATCATAATGGCTTGTTGTATTTTTTCTATCAGTGCTTTTTTCATCATGTTTTCCTTTAGATCGTAACTGATTGACTATCATTACAGTTTATACATGGGAGTGTGTGTTATGTATTGATTGATACCGCTGGATTGTCCGTACAAACCATTAGATGGATAACTACCTCTTAAATCGTAAACAACCTGTCTACTACCAAATAATTGACGACTCTGCGACATACAATTCTCAATAAGCGTTTGCCTCAGCTCTGTTGCAGGATCTGATTCCATTAATGATTGCAACGATATGATCAATAACATTTGTTGCCGACTCTCATGTGGCAGTTCATCAGTGTCGTTCACTTCGAGTGACAGCAAGTCAATCAAGGCAAGCCAAGTCTGTATAGTAAGATGCAGCACCTCGCCTGATAAACTATCACGATATTTTAAAAACATATCTATAAATTTTTTAAATTGGGCATCAGACTCAAATGGTTTAAAAGTTGCTTCATGATCTTGCCAGTTGGAAAATGCGCTATTAATAATGCCTAACCATTCATCGATTGATCGAATATTGCTTTCAGAGATATCCTGTAGACTGCTTGATTGCTGTAAATCATGATTTAAGTTGGCCTGATTTTTATCTGAGGAAGCGCAATCAACTGGTAACCGAGTGATGACAGGTAACGCTGATTGTGGCGTAGATTGTACGACACCGCATGCGGTTGATATAGCAGTTGGTTTTAACGCTTGAATCATCATCTCTATTTTCTTCTCAAGATGATTGAGCTCATCTAACAACAAAGCAGCAAGATGACTTCTATTACGATAAAATGGCCAGCCTACCTGCCAACTAAACACATTCTGCAATGAAAATCGCCATGCTGGGCGCTCCTTGTTTATTTTATTTCGTAGAATGTTCATTTTTCTCAGCAATACATCAACGCTATCATGACCATTTTCAACAATACAGTCTGATGAATTTTCTATATTTAGCCATTGCCGTTCAATTTGCTGATAGTGTTTCAACCAAGTATCAAATAATGCGCCAAGCTGTTGGTATCTGCGCGGCATAATAAACTGTTTTGACTTTTTAGAATCATCAATCACTTGAGAGGGTCCTCGATGGTCATGAAAGGCTGACACATTAGATGTGTGCGTTTCAGCAGTCATGATGAGCGCATACTGTGCACAAGATTTGGGGTAAAATTGTTTTAAATATTTAGCAATCTGTTTGTAAAAAGATTCTTTCTGGCTATCTATTTGTTTGTGTGCATCATTTGGAAACTTTTCAATCTGAGACTGAATCGAATGAACGGCCGCTTTTATCCCATCATAAGATTTATCAAGATCATTTTTTAAATCGTCTACTCTATTAAAATTTGGATTAGCCCCTTTATTGGGATCAATACGATGTTTTAAATTGTAAACATGACGTCTAGCATGATGCTGCTCATAAAATCCATCGTAGTGTTTTTTTAATAAATTTGTCTCTTGATCTAGAATATAGATTAGTGCTTGTAGTGATAATTTACCACGCGGATCACCATATGCCCACAGGTCACCCACGCTACCCATTAAATCATAGGCTATTGCGACCAATTTTTTAAGATCTACGATCCTTAAAATACTCTCTCCTATTTGTTGAAATGATTCCAACACAGATTGATATTCAATATTTTCAACCCATGGCGGTAAATCAAATTTTGCAAGCTCCCACTCTATGGTTTGTTTTGTACCATTTTGTGAAAAATAACGTGGCTCAAAAAATTTCACAGGCTTTTCAATTTCCGAGCCAAAGGGTTCCAAACCTACGAGCGATAAAATCTCATATAGCATTTTGCCCGTATGTGTTTCTTTAAGCTTAGGATAAAGTTTTTGAGCGGCTGTTGATAAAAATTTTTCATCGGGATGAATATAGCAACCCAACTCCAACGGCTCATGCTCTACACTTGTATTTCTTGCATAATAGAATGTTTGTAGTGTTGCATGCAGCATCATCGCTAATTCATGCGCACAACGATCAAAAATTTCACGCGCGCTTTGTCTGGCTGTTTCTTTCATAGCAATTTCTAAAGCAGCTTTCAGTTGTGACTTAATATTTTCAATCGTATCGGATTTATTTTTATCCCGCACAAAAGTACCATGCTTAAATATGCCATCATGTTTCTGTACGCGCTCAAGATAAACAATACGATTCTTAATGCGCTGTATCGATGTCTCATCAGATCCAAAAGTAGGTAAGTCATTCATTGAAAAATGAATCAATTCTCCAAAAAATTGTTCAACAGGATCGCCGGGCTTACCTTTACCAAAATAACGACGACCGCGCTCAATTAAATAAGTTGCGGCATACTCTGCAATTAAATCACTTTGATAGTGATAATGATTGCACGATTCTTTTGCTTGTCTTAATTGACGAGCATAGAGTAGCCATTTTTGATTTTTTAAGCGATGGGTTGGTCGATTGCCGGTATCTAAATCCCAATAGATGGGTGGAGACACCAAAAAAGTCTGTTGGTAAATATTTTTTAATTCAGTCAATTTTTTGATAGCAGAGGAAGAATACGAACTCCCAGCTATCTGATCATAAACTGCATATGCAATCTGTCCGGTTGTATTGATTGCGCTCATAACAAATGTAGTTGAGCTACCAACGCTCGCTGTTTGATTAGAATCATTCCCTAAAAAAGGCATATTTTTCTCCTATTGAAAAAGATGAGTGACGAACTGCCTGGCAATTGAAGATCACGGACCAACGCAAACAAGATGCAATGAGAAAAAAGAAAATTAAAATAAATCAGCGGTTTCGCTAAGAATATATAAAAAGTTGGCTGGATAAAAATAACGCGGAAAGGATGTATCTAAAAATCACAAGCCCATCATGCAATTCAATGCTTGTTCTGTCAACAATAATTTTAACCACATTCAGGACGGCTTACGCTATTGGATTTCCTAATGAAAATCGCGTTTCATAATCTAATCAATAAATGATTTTTTTTCTAAGTATGATATACTGTCCGCTGTGCGGGCTAATTGTATCATTTACGTATCATCAAAATACAAGTTATTTATATTACACCCGTATTAATACTGGGTTAGCTTTTTTGTGAGTACTTATTAATTATGCAAGAATTTTTATCGATTACACTGCTCATCATGCTAGTTGCGATTTCTCCAGGCCCAGATTTTGCAATGGTTACAAAAAATTCTTTATTATATTCAAGAAAATCGGGTGTTTTTACAGCGCTTGGTGTTTCAACAAGCCTGCTTATTCATGGTGTTTATTGTATTTTAGGATTGGCGATGATCATTTCACAATCCTTATTGCTTTTTAACATTATAAAATATTTAGGCGCAGCTTATTTAATTTATATTGGCATTAAAGGCATCTTCTCAAAACATGAAACTTCAAAATTTAATCTGATGCATTCTAGCAATACGATTACAAATCAACGTGCCTTTTACCAAGGCTTGCTGTGTAATCTCTTAAATCCTAAAGCAATCATGTTCTTGTTGGCATTTTTTACGCTTATCGTTAAACCAGGCAGTACATTGCTAGCAGAGATGTGGTACGGATTTGAAATTGCCTTCATTCACATGATTTGGTTTTCAAGTTTAGCGTACATGATGACGCATCGCATTATTAAAACAAATATTAGCCGCATTCAATTTTATATTACTAAAGCGATGGGTGTTGTATTAGTTGCTTTTGGTGTGCGCATTGCAACACTGAGTCAAGCAGCAATATTACCCGCAACACTTTAACGCTTACCGAAAATAAGACAACCCAATGAGCAATATCTGCCAAATACCAGCGAATAACAAAACGATTAATAATACGCTTGATGAATTCCATTATTTTATTACTGCAGATGGAACCTCCGATTTTAAAGCAGAGCCTGGACGTTATCATCTTTATGCATCCCTCGCCTGTCCTTGGGCACATCGTACGCTCATTTTTAGGAAATTAAAAAAATTAGAAGATATGATCTCGCTTTCCATTGTCGATCCTGTCATGGATGAAAACGGTTGGATGTTTAGTGATGGGCCTCACTGTATTCCAGATACAGTGAATCATTTTAAATATTTGCGCGAAGTTTACATGAAAGCCAAAAACGATTTTAAAGGTCGCGTCACCGTGCCTGTCTTATGGGATAAGCAGAAACAAACGATCGTCAATAACGAGTCTTCTGAAATCATTCGTATGTTTAATGCTGAATTCAATACCTGTACGGATGCTACAATTGATTTCTATCCCGAGCATTTGCGTAATGAAATTGATCAAATCAATCATATCATATTTACATCGGTCAATAGCGGTGTTTATAAAGCAGGTTTTGCTGAAAAGCAAGATGATTACAATGTTGCATTTGATGCTTTATTTAAAACATTAGATTTTATCGAGGAACGATTAAGCAAAAAACGCTATCTGGTAGGCAACATAATCACTGAAGCAGATTGGCGATTATTTACAACACTCATTCGATTCGATGCCGTGTATTACATTCATTTTAAGTGCAGCTTGTATCGCATGATTAATTAATATCGATTGACGATATTATCGATTTTCGATATCATTTATAAATGATAAAAAACTTCAACTGCAAAGAAACAGAAAAGCTCTTTAATAGAAAATTTATTAAAATGCTGCCATCTGACATGCATCGCGCAGCTCTACGCAAGCTCATGATGCTGGATGCAGCAACTCTCTGTACTCGAAACATTAAAAGTCCCGCCTGGTAATAGGCTGGAACCTTTAAAGGGCGACCGCAGTGGCCAGCACAGCATCCGCATTAATATTAAATGGCGAATTTGTTTTATCTGGAGCGATGGCAATGCATTTGATGTTGCAATAATTGACTATCATTGAGGTGACCTATGACTAAGCGAAACATGACTCCTATACATCCTGGCGAAATATTACTTGAGGAATTTCTGATACCTATGGATATTTCTCAATACAAATTAGCAAAAGAACTGTATATGAGCCCTATACGAATCAGTGAAATTATTCGCGGTAAACGATCAGTCACTGCGGACGCGGCTATCAGACTAGGCCGCTATTTCAAAATGGAAGCAAAGTTCTGGATGAATTTACAAGCCGCATATGATTTAGAGGTGGCAATAATGGAGTCTTCCCATGATATTTACAAAAAAATTCATCCAAGGAAGCACGCAGCATAAATTGGCCAATTACTGTCAGTCTTATGTTAATCATAGGTTAGAATTAGTGAGAGCGCTTTTTAGGAGAAAAAACTGAAGGGTATAGAGTATATCTGATTGATTAATCTCTGAAATTTTCAAATTGCAAAGGGAAATTAACCTCAATTTTATTGACAAGTGCGATAACTTGCTGCAAATCATCGCGTTTTTTGCCTGTGACACGAATTTTGTCTCCCTGAATAGAAGACTGAACCTTTAGCTCGCCGTCTTTTATATGTTTAACGATTTCTTTAGCAAGCAGCTGCTCGATGCCTTGTTTGAAAACCATATTGAGCGAATAGAACTTACCGCTATGTACTGGCTCTTTTTCAATCTCAGCCCCCGTTGTAACGAGATTACGCTTCGAACAATGATTACGAAATAAATCTTCTAATTGTCTGACTTGAAATTCAGATTCGGAACGTAAAGTCACCGTCAGATCCTTCAACACAATCGACGCTTCCACACCACGAAAATCAAAACGTGTCTCTACCGCGCGCGTTGCGTTATCCACCGCATTGTGCAGTTCAACTTCATTTACTTTAGAGACAATATCAAAAGATGGCATAGGTTCATCACAATAATAAATTTCACGCCTACCGTCAACTACTAGGTCCTGTCCCTAAAGTTTATTTTCAATAATTAATATGGTAAAAATGCTCTATTTTTAACGAAATGGAGCAAGCTAATGTCACGGATGGTGATTGACGATGAAATGTGGGACAAATTAAGTAAATTGTTGCCAAAGCCAAAAGGAAGGCATGGCAAAGATGATCGTTTATTTTTAGAGGCTGTTTGCTGGATTATTCGAACTGGCGCGCCCTGGCGGGATCTACCACTTGATTGTGGAAACTGGAAAAGCGTATACAATCGGTATAGTCGCTGGGTTAAACAAGGATGGTTTTCATTATTTAGGCGTATCTTATTCTTCAACACAGCCGGAGAATAACGCTAAAGTTATTTACGCAAACGATGCTCGTTATCTAGACAATATGGGGGGGGGAAAGACCGCAATACATGAACGTCAAAATGCGGTAGAAATTTGCATTACCCCACATCCCCGCACTTTGCGTAACGCAAGAATACAAGTACAGCAAATGGTAATCATTGGATTTTCTACCAAACATATCAGACGCTACTTGCATCAATTCTTACTTTGGTGGGCAAAAACGATTGATTCATGGTCTTATCAGGAACTGATTACTTGGTTTGTTGAAGCGTGTCGGGATATTTGTCCTGCCGCACACGCGAGAGCGTATTGCAAAGCTACTTCAGCAAATTAGAAACGCCGGCGATTCTGTTCTGAAATATCGCTGCATAAATTCTGTCCCTGCTCTCGTTTTTGCGTGACATAAGTTTTGAAATCGCGTTAAGTCGGGCGGCAACATGGGAAAAGAGGAGGCAGTAGGGCCGCCCAAAATACCCAACAAAAAAATGAGAACCAGGTAAAGAATCAAGAGGACGCCGAAAAGCAAAGTATGAAGAGCCGTCGGTTAATATACAACCCGTTCGCCTCAGCCCGTTCGCGATACCTTGTGCATGCGGACGTAAATAACCGGTACCTAAACTGGCTGCGAGCCATTCTTCTATTTTAATGTTCCAAAATGAGCGTTGACCCCAAGTTTTGAAATGGCGCAACTGGTCCTCATATAACGCTAATGCTTTTATATACAGATTGACATCAAACACATGTCCGCTTGTATGTTCTACTTGAGGTCTCACATATTCAATCAATGCCTGTCGTGCAAGTCGCGTGGATGCGCTCATCTTGCTTAAGTCATTTTCGTTGATGAGAGGATCCTTAATGACTTCATTACATACAGCGAGCAATAGTTGTTCTGCTTGCTTCAAATTCCAATTATATTTAATCATATTCCCATCAGGAAAAACTTCAGCAAATTGCTCTCGCTTTTCTTCATTTGTCATGCATGCACCCATCCTTTCTGCTTCTTCATACTCTTCATTCATGAGAGCAATTTGCCAGGCGGTGACATTGATATATTTATAACGGCCAGGGTTGATATCAAGCGGAATATTAAAAAGTACTTCACGATCTTCATCGATAGCAATACGATTTGGATGATAGATTGTGCCACGACAGGTGAGTAAGTCAGGGAATGATTGCCATAAACCTTCTGCATCTTCCCATTCACCCAAAGCCGCATGATTTAAGAGTTGTCGCAAGCAACGTAATGCCAGATGACGCTCTTCGTAAAATAGTCCATAACAGCGCTTAGATGTTGCAGATAATCGGATAAAGTCAGCCGGTTTAAGTGATTTGCTTGTTATGCATAGTAGTTCATCGGACAAAGCACTTAGCTGATCGCGTCGGGATTCCACAGGGGCACCTCATATTATAGTTATGTATAAATTGTGAGCATTATACCAATGGGAGCGGACTGAATGCAAGGGTATGTGGTTTTAGGAAGAAACATGAAAGATGTAACTAGATAATTATATATCAATTATTTCTCATCAGCTAACGATACCGCAAAGAACAGCATTGCGAGAAACGCCCAAACTGAGTATTGCATCCTCCGCAGTAAATGAATGATGCCCACTCGCGCGAACAGATTTTATATAACTTTGAAAATTAGTCATATATTCAAAATGTCTTTATTAGACTATATGAATATATTATAACATACAATATTGTTAGGTAGCGCTAAATTACCTTCGTATTATTATTTTATTGGCTATTGACATTAATGACAATTTGTCATATATTATAAATATGATATTAATAGGAAGAAATATAATTGTAGCGTTTGGAAAATCTCATCCACATGGCAGAAATCCATTGTCAGCTTGGGAAAAAGCAATAAAACAAACAGACTACAATAGCTTTAACGAGCTGAAGCGGACATTTCCGAGCGTGGATTATGTCAGTCATCAATATACTATATTTGATATAGGTGGAAATAAATATCGTTTAATAACAGAAATTAACTACGTAGCTACAGTTGTCAATGTAAAACGCGTCTGGACTCATGCTGAATATAGCATGAGAAAAAATGATGATGCTATGAAGAGGGGCAAATTATGAGAGCAGTACAACAAACAATAAAGCACTGGGAACATGTGGTTCCTTATGCTCATGTACCCCGCAATGAGAGGGAACATGAAAAACTTATGGCTTTTGTAGATGAACTCATGGAATGGTCGCGTCACCATCAAGATGAACATGCAACAAGTTTACTTAGTTTAATTGCTAGCAATATTGAAACTTATGAAAATCAACATTATCCAGCCAAAAAAGTATCATCCATTGAAATGCTAAAATTTTTTATGGATGAACATAGTCTTGGGCAGGGTGATTTACCGGAGATTGGTAGTCAATCATTAGTATCTAAAATTTTAAATGGCGAACGTCAATTAACCTTAGAGCATATACGTAGCTTGTCAAAACGGTTTGGGGTATCGCCTACTGTATTTTTTTAACAATCCCCTCGTGTTATTTGATTTTAATATGAGTTTATTTACACTGTGTGCGGGCTTATGCCCGAATTAACAACGAATCCCGGGTGCGCTAGGAAAAGCCGCACCCATCTTGCGGGTGAAAGTCCCGCTACAAAAGGAGAAACCAGCTCCACTGTATAGCGAGTCTTGCAGTTCTGGAGGTAACAAAGGAATGGAAGCGTAGACAGCGAAACATGCGAGCCGAAAC
>MGXX01000050.1:374-4999 GCA_001801515.1 Gammaproteobacteria bacterium RIFCSPHIGHO2_12_FULL_38_11 | reverse complement strand
CAGCAATTGAATGCATCCATTCTTATTCACTGATTCACGATGACCTGCCCGCAATGGATGATGATAGCCTGCGACGCGGCAAACCGACTTGTCATATTGTCTTTGGCGAAGCGACTGCCATTCTGGCCGGTGATGCATTGCAAACACTGGCATTTGAATTACTTGCATCACCCCAAAAAACCATCCTGTCTTCACAACAACAACTCAAACTCATCCAAGTGCTTGCTGCTTGTGCCGGCAGCATGGTCGGCGGACAATCTCTTGATTTATTGGCAGAAGGAAAAAACATTTCCATAACTGACCTTGAACAAATTCACACATTAAAAACTGGCGCTTTAATCAAAGCGAGCATACTGATTGGCGCAATCGGTGCTGGATGTGAAGACCAATCCACACTCCAAATACTCGAACAATTTGCGAAACACATTGGGCTTGCGTTTCAATTACAAGATGATTTATTAGATATCATCGGTTCTCGAAAAAAAATGGGTAAAAACACACAGCAAGACCTCAAACACCACAAAGCAACCTATGCCACTTTGTTTGGCATTGAAACAACACAAGCAAAAATCAACGCGTTAATGACATCGGCGATGTCGGACTTAGCATTACTCAATATAAACAGCCCCTTTCTCAACACACTCTGCGAGAAACTGATCTGTCGAGACAACTGACTCCTAATGAAGCACTATTTCAGGCGTCTTTTTTTCATCATTCAATCTGATTAAACCAGCATTTTCCGAAAACATAAAAACATCTGGATCCTTACAATCAAGAAATGTCACTTTGTCCGCAACTATTTTCTGAACGGCGTTTTCAATTTTGAAACATCCTTCAATCCAAAGACGCAATCCATGAAAACCATATTGCTTCACTCTCAAAGCAGAATCTCCTTCTAGGAATACACTGTATTTGTGAATGACATGACTCCGAATGTGGTCATGCAAGATCACCGTTGCTTGAAGATAAAAATCACCTTGATCATCCATTTCAAGCACGCCACAATCATCGAGCACACCAATCAATACGACGACACTCCCCGTTCCATTATTAAGACGCATTTCTACTCCTATTTTTCATCAAAAATATTGTTAATGTTCTCAACCCATCATCAATTTTATTAACCGATTCTTTTCTTTAATTGCATCACCTGACAAAGCAAATCCTCGTAATCGATTCGAATCATCATAAAATAATGATTGTATATTTATACTTTCAGATGCAATTATTTTCCATTCACCAATACAATTTTTTGGTGGAGCAACAACCACAACAGGGCAAGCAGGCGTCTTAATAACAACAGGAGTCGTTTCAAAATAAACACATTGTTCACGACCCACAAGTACTTTTGCTAATGCATGCACACACTTTAAAATAGGCGCAACATGCATTGTCAACTGACCTGATACCTCAGCGCATTCCCCCAGCGCAAAAATAGCGGGATTGCTGGTTTGCAAACTGGCATTGACAACAATACCGTTATTTATTTTTAAATTCGCGGTTTTCGCGAGAGTAAGATCGGGTTTAATGCCAATGGCGGATAAAACCAATTCCGCCGTCACCATTCTTTTATCTGATAAAATGACTTCAAAATAAGCGTCTTTTTGATTAATTTTGGTTGGAAGTACTGAACCATAAAATTGAACCCCCAATCGATGAAATTCCTTTTCTAGAGCGAGACCAATTATCTCAGGAACACACGTACTCAATAAGTAGCGATCAGGTGAAATTAGCTTAACGGTATATCCTGCATTGACCAAATCATTAGCGAATTCACATCCAATCAAACCCGTACCTAAAATTGCAATATTATTTTTTTTCAGTAATTTTTCACGAAAAACACGATAATCCTCAAGTTGATTCACAAATAAAACATCATCTGCTGCGTCTCCTGCTAAGAAAGTATTAATTTTATGTGCACCATTAGCCAATACTAATTTTCCATAACACAGTGTATGTTCACAGCGCATCTCATCTCGAAAAAATATTTTTTTATTATCAGCATCAATATGAAAAACATCACTTTTTGTTAGAATTGTTGCATTTAATTGTTCGCGTAAAGTCATCGCATCAGCGATTATTAATTGATTCGGTGTTTTTTGTTGCGTAAGCGCAGTGGATAAAAGTGGCTTTGAATAAAAACAACCATCACTTTTTGTAATAAGCGTAAGTGGTGTGCTCATATCATATTTACGAAATTCTTTTGCAAGTAAATAACCTGCTAATCCCGTTCCAATAATAACAATATGTTGCATTTTTTAATAACACTCTAAATTATTTTAATTTTTAAATCATGTTAAACAGCTAAAAGCTCAAGCGCGGGCTTGGCAAAACAAGAAGCGGATAACCCTGTCATTATTGCCAATGAGCCTATTATTATTAGATTATATTCAAATTCTAGGCTAACAATCGCGCTGAATATCGCCGCAATAGCAAATTGCATTACACCTAAGCATGCAGAAGCCGCACCTGCTTGTGTTTCAAATGGCGTCATCGCGAGAGTAACAGCGCCAGGTGTAAGAATTGAAATCCCGAGCACACAAAATAACACGGCTATCAATAAATACAGTAGAGAAATGACACCAGTCAGATTAGTGATGATCAAGATAAAACCTCCGGCAGTTATCAACATCCCCCCGACACTCAACAGCTTCTGCATACTAAACCTTTTTACCAAGACCATAGCGATTACCGCTCCTGTCAGAAAGAAAATGCCATAAGCGAACATGCATGCGCCATAAATACTAGAATGAAGCTTCATTTGATTAACCAAGAGAACGGAAGAAATAGTAACAAAACAAAAATGAACTGAGTATCCCAGTGTTGAGATGGAAGCATATCTCATAAACATACCGTTGCTAACAATCCTAGTATATTGCTTAAGTGTGTTTATTATATTGAAAGATCGACTTAGATTATTATTGGTTTCTATCCCAAAAAATCTCACGTAAATAAAAATTAAAATACTAAAAAATAAAAATAGAGCAAAAATCATGCGCCAATTAGAAAATTTAAGCACAATTACACCAACACTAGGTGCAACTGCTATCAAAAAATAGGCAATTAAATTTCTTGAAATTCTAATCTTTACGGCTAGTTCATTACGGAAGACATCACGTATCATTGCATTGGTTAAAACAAAACAAGATAGACCAAATCCTTGAATGCCACGTGATATAAACAGCTCCAGAAAATTATTGGACATCATACAAAAAAATGTTCCAATAATTGATATTATTAACCCGATTTCAAAGGTTATTTTTCTTCCCAAATAATCGGATGCTGAACCAACAATTAAATGACCCAAGGCAAAAGTAAAGGTGTAGATACTCATGGTAAGATCAATGGTGCTTGCATCTACTTTAAATGCTTTCGCTATTCCTGGAATGGCAGGCAGGTAAAAATCAACTGCAAAAACACCTATAAAAGCGATAAAATACAGCATGATGAGTACAGTCGATGTTTCTTTTTGATTTAAAGATCTCATGTTAACCACGCATATCGCTATACAATGTTTTCTCATACTCACGAAGAATTTCATAATCCTTTTCTACCTGTTGCTTATCCTCCGAAACCAAATAAACAAACCCCGGAAAATCTGCTAAAGAAGTTGTTTTAACCATGATGTCACCCAGTTCAAACCTAAATGATAGGCTATGAAAACTGGGAAGATTAATGATTGGCTGTAGATCAGGTTGTTTTGTAATCTCTCCATCACACGAAGCTGCAAGAAATGTGTGTCTTGCATATTTTTTAATGGCATTAGCTGTTGAATACGTTTGTAAAAATTCAGCCTTATTTATATAACTATCAACTAAACATTTTACTTGATTACGCTCTACCGCTTCGTTTACAGCAGAAGGATCAATCGAACCTTCTAGTCTCGCTGCAGTTTCAATGAGAACTGGGCCATCCTGAGTCATCATTACTTCACTATGACCGGCGCCAAACTTCATCTCTAAGGCATTCAATACCTTAAATACATAAGTAGTTAGTACTGCATAGGCCCGCTCAGAGGGATCGACAATTTCAGCATACTCATTAATAGGAATACCCTCAATTTTATTTTTAAATTTACGCCAAATATCCACAACTACATGTTCGCCAAATTGACTGACTGTATTAACAATATATTCTTGTCCGTCTAGATACTGTTGAACCATCACTATCGTGTTTATCTCATTAAATATATCGCTAATATTTATAATGCCGTTAAACGCATCTGTGATCTCAGCGATATTATTGCAAATTTTAACACCATCCGATCCAGCACTCGACAAGGGTTTTACCACCACGGGAAACTGTTGATATTCGTTTACCCATTTTATAATTTCATTTAAATTATTTGATTGGAAACTGTTGGCATGTGGAATATGATGACTAGCCAAGCAATTGACCATGTCGAATTTATTTCTTCTAGCAATACTTAATTGCAGACTATTAGCAGAATTTAAGCCCAAAGCATTACTCAGCAAATCAGCAAGATGAACCCCTGTTTCCGTACCAGGAATGACAGCCATTATTTCAAATTTTTCTAAATAATCTAAAACTGGACTAATATCACCATCATAAGCAATATTTTTAATAAAATTGCTTTCGGTGAATGAAGGAAAATAGGCTGGAAT
>MGXX01000050.1:0-333 GCA_001801515.1 Gammaproteobacteria bacterium RIFCSPHIGHO2_12_FULL_38_11 | reverse complement strand
GAGCATTTATACAAGGCGCTAAAAACCGACCTGTTGAGTAACCGTCTACTATAACGAAAGCCTTTTTGTTAAAGTGCATATCTTTTCACTCCACAATTAATAATTAAAATTATTTTCACAATTAAAAAGACCAGAGACCTGATCTCCAGCACCTTGTTTGATTTCCATCACTTTGTTTTGCAATATGCTGCGACTCACATTCTTTTCACCTTTTTTTAAAAATGCTGAACAAATTAAGGGTAGTGCAAACAGCTTCAGCAAATTAATAAAGATAACACCTAAAAAACCGATCTGTTTAAAAAAAGCAGGTATCCATATTCCAAGTATGATAGC
>MGXX01000049.1 GCA_001801515.1 Gammaproteobacteria bacterium RIFCSPHIGHO2_12_FULL_38_11 | reverse complement strand
GTCTATTTAATTTCCCTATTAAATGTAAAAATAGGGGAAAGTTTACGACAGGTATGGCTGAGAAAGCTAGTGGTTACGTCTTAGCGGGAACGGCTGGGGAAACACCATGGGAATCGCGATTGCAATTATGTTACTCAGCAATTCTGGTTCGCATGAAACGATAAATATTATTTTTGAACGCTTTTATAATGTTGTTATTGGCATTTCAGTTGCGTTTATCATGTTAAATCCATTTGAGAAAAAATTACTATTGCTTCGAGGTGCACGTCCCTAAGGAACAGGTACCCCCCCTTTTTTTAAATTTACCGCCAAAGAACCTGAGCTGGGAATTTCGACGGTGGTTGCATAATACATTTCCTTCAATATCTTTTTTATGATTGTCAAAAGCCTTTTACATGATACCGCATTTACTGAGTTCTAATGATTCAAAAAGTATTGTCGGAGCCAAAATGGCAGGATCGATTAACGCCAGAAGATAAGCGTGCATTAACGCCGCTATTGCATAGCCACATCAACCCATATGGCTTGGTATCATTAGACATGAACGCCAGACTTTTGATTGAATTACTTGAAAAGATACCAGCGGAACAACGAGACAAAGAGGTTGAATACGTTGAATAGTTCAGTGGCGGCTCATCGCAGAGGTCTTAGCTTTGGGCCAGTTTCGATTTTTAATCACAAAAATATGCACAATTCGCTTCAGCAATTGATAAAAAATCATCTGTGATCTTACCCCACATAGATATATCGAGTATTGACATGTATAATATAATAGTGAAATTATTGACCAATGTACATTCTTGTATTGCAGGGAGCGCTTACTGATGACCATTCAAGCTGATAACAATAATGCAGCAGCTGAAGCTAATAACCACAAATGGTTACTATTGCTTACGACTTGTTTATTGACGGTAATGTTGAATCTCGATGTGACAGCAGTGAATTTGGCAGTACCTGTTATTGCCCATCAAATGCATTCAAACCTTGCAACCATGCAGTGGATCATCAATGCCTTTGTGTTGATGTCAGCGATTTTTCAAATCATTGGTGGTCGATCGGGTGATTTATACGGGCATCGCAGAATTTACGTGATAGGTACCATTATTTTCGTACTATCTTCTGTTTTTGCGGGTTTTGCGACGAATGACTGGTGGTTGATTCTCGGGCGGGTCGGTCAGGGTTTCGCGCTAGGAATCGCTTATCCGATGACAATCGTTTTAATTATGAATACCTTTCCACAAAAACAGCATGGCACGGCAATTGGTGTGTTAATGGGTACGATGGGTGTGTCACTGGCAATTGGGCCAACCCTAGGTGGTGTGATCATGCATTATTTGAGTTGGCGTTGGATTTTTCTTGTGAATTTTCCAATTGGTATTGTGACTGTGATTTGTACGTATTTATTTTGCAAACCCGATCCAGTTAAAACGCATAGTGAAACATTAGATTATCGAGGTGCTCTATTTTTACTTTTAGGTTTAGGGGGGGTGATTTTAGCGCTAAATCAATCAGAAGAATGGGGTATTAGTTCGAGTGCTTTTTTGAGCACATTAATCATTGGTTTGATCGCGTTGTTTATTTTATTTTTTGTTGAAAAAAATCGAGAAAATCGTTTAATTGATTTTAACTTATTTAAGATTCGCAACTACACATTGAATAGCTTAATTCGTATGATTGCGCAAATGGTTTTCATACCTGTTCTTTTTTTCATCCCAATTTATTTGCAAAATTTTTTGGAGTATAGCCCTTTATATACTGGGGCGATTATGCTGGTTTGCACAATGGTCGTTGGTATATTGTCACCTTTTGCCGGCACCATTGTCGATAAATTTGGCTTCAAAATACCTAATGTCATTGCTATGGCGGCTTTTAGCGTTGGATGTTATCTATTGTCTGATTTAGGAACGCAAGTAAATTTTCCGCTCCTGTTTTGGGGGTTGGGTTTGATAGGATTAGGCTCAGGGATTTGTTTTGTAAGCTCAACAAACGGTGCATTATCTGCCGTAAAACCAACACAAATGGGTATGGCAACCGGTGTGCTTTATACGATTGCATGGGGTGCTTGTGCGCTTGGTATTACAGTATATGGCATGATTGCAGCATTTATCAGTAAATTCTATTTGATATTTCGCACTCAACAATTACATTTAGTTGAAACGCATACCCAACTAAATGCATTGATACGTGTTGCTAGAGGATTATCACCTGCTAGCTATCTGAAAGCCTATTTTAGTTCGATGAATTATCTCTCAGCGGTTAATTTATCACATATTGCTTATGTGCGTGCGTTTCACGCGGGATTTATGTTTTTGTGTCTGATTTCTATTGTTGGCATACTGCTTTCTTGTCTGACAAAAAAATAGGGATTGGTATCAGTTTGACATCCTCTCCGTCATAAATGACGAAGATTCCTGAATATAAACTCAAGCTGCTACTTTTTCACAATTTCGCAATGGTTCCTGCTTCATCGAGTTCGGTAACCCAATCTCTCCACAGGCTAATACGGCGTGACCCGCCGCTAAAATATTTTTTGCTGCATTAGTGTCAGCATTATCACTATGATGGCAAGCAATACAGGAAAATTCAGATTGGCTTTTGCGATTTTCTTTTGCAACATGTCCACACATATGACACTTTTGAGAGGTATATTGTGGATTTATTTCAATGAGGATACCACCGTTCCAATTGAGTTTGTACTCAAGTTGCCTTTTGAATTCGCCAAAACTTTGATCGAGTAATGATTTATTTAATCCCGATTTGGCTTTGACATTTTTTCCAGGTATTTCTATTGTACCGCTTGCTGATTTACTCATATTCGTGATCTTTAAATCTTCCATCACAATCACCGCGTGGCTCTTGCTCAATGCGCTAGAAGTTTTGTGTAAAAAATCATGACGAATATGCGTAATTTTACTATGTATCTGTTGGATTTTATTTCTTTGATTTCTCCAATTCAGTGAAAATTTTGTTTTTCTTGAAAGATTTTTTTGCGCTTTTGTCAATTGTTTTTCTTGTTTTCGAAACGCATGAATAGGTTTAATGATCGTGCCATCGGATAATGTTGCAAATTGTGCAACGCCTAAATCAATACCGACAATGGATGCTGCAGGGGCAGTAATTTTGTTTTCACACTCAACTTGGATCGATACAAACCATTCATTGTTTTTTTTGGAAATAGTGACATTTTTAGTATTTCCTATGATTTCCTGGCTTTTGTAAAAACCTACCCAACCTATTTTGGGTAATTTGATTCGACGATTATTAATCGTAATATGTTTAGGCTCAGGAAAACGAAAGCTGTCGCCACTCTTTTTCTTTTTAAATTTCGGCAGGCGCTTTAACAATTGTTTTTTATCAAACGCATCGCGGAATGCTTTGTCGAGATCTTTGAGTTTCTGTTGCAAGCAATGGGCTGGGATAATTTTCAAAAAACGGTATTCGTCAGATGATTTCCAAAGCTTGCTCCAAAAATCTGCTTCATGATACCAGATCAAAGGGTACTTATTTTGCAAGCGATCTAAATTTAAACGCAACACCTTATTCCACAAAAAACGACAACCACCTGCAATCTCATTTAATTGCACTTGCTGTGCATTGCTTGGTTTTAATTTAAATTTATACGCTTTCTTTATTTTCATGCGCGAATTATACTATTGGCCTATGAATACATCAAACACTATTAGAACGGGCAGGCACTGCGTATTTAATATGCACGTGCACTTGGTCTTTGTCACCAAGTATCGCCGCGCGGTTTTCAAAAAATCGATGCTAGCATCCATGGAAATGATTTTTACGTTGATTTGTGAACAATTTGAAGCGAAATTAATTGAATTTGATGGTGAGCATGATCATGTGCATTTATTGGTAAATTACCCACCAAAAGTAGCAATTTCCAAATTAGTCAATTCCCTCAAAGGCGTATCATCTCGTTCTTTGAGAAAACAATTCAAACAACATATCGAAAAATATTATTGGAAAGGGGTACTGTGGTCACCCAGTTATTTTGCTGGCAGCTGTGGTGGCGCGCCGATCGATATCGTTCGAAAATATATTGAAAATCAAAAATCGCCACAACATTAAAATATTAAAATCTGCGCCTTACATCACCGCCCTGAAGGACGGTGTTTTACGGCGCGTTGGATAAATAAAAATTTGGACTTATGCACTTTTGAAGAAAAAAGGAGCTTGGCTAAGCTCCTTGTGAAGACAGTTGAAATTGACATCTTAAAACAGGAGATAAATGTGCAGCATATCATTCCCATGGATCCTAAGATGTGTCAATTGCGTTCAAGCCGTCAATAGGTTAAAGCCCGGGAACAACGCACCGAAGCGGCGCTGTTGACCTTACTGGCCGTGAGCCGGTCCTCACTGCCAGTGTTGAAGGACTCGAACCAAGCATGAGAACTACTGGACTCCGTAGAACTCCAGTAGCCCGCGGTATCATCTGTATTACTGTTATTCACACCGTAATACAACACCAATCCCAGCTCATCCCCATTACTTGCTATCGTGGCGGGATTTGCGCTTGCGCCTGAACCAACAGAGGGCAAATACCAAGTCACCGCGTTATTTTGATTCAATTGGCTGGGTGTACAAAGGCCTGCTGCATACGTGTTTGCGGCTTGGCTTTCTGTAATACCTACCGTGTGTATTGCAAGAATATGTGTTTATCTCACTTAACAATTTCGATAGCGCCAATAAATTCTTTAAAGATAAAATAGGTTTATCTAATAAATCGGTGTCGTCGGCTCTATCCGTCCAATCCCTTAAAACCGTAATTGTTTCCGATCCATCTTCGGTTAGACAAAAAGTATCCCTATCCTGTTTTTCTCTGGTGAAAAGAATTTTGAATTGTTTCCCACATTTCGGATGAAATGGGTGCGTGATGGTAGCATATCCTAAAAATCTTTTTGATTTATGTGTAGTGTTCAGTGTCTGTATCAGTTCAGACTAGCGGAATAGAAAATTTTTCTTAATGAAATTTATCTTGAGAAAGCCTCTAGTAAATCATCCATCAATTGCGTTAAAATTTCCGTCATAATTACAAAATCGGCGTCGAAACGTTGCTGCGGTGTTTCGGTATAATCTGCCTTTGACAATTCGATAACCGCATTTTGAAATTGGATACTTTTTATCGAAAAATCCGGTGTTAAAATAAATTGCAGTTGGTCTTTCCAACTTAAGCTTAATTGTGAAATATCACAACCGTCCTTCATTAGGGATTGAATGGCGCTGGCCAATAAATCCTGATGTTGACAGCGAATCACGCGACGTTCTTGTTGTGGATCCTGCATAACACACGATTGACCGATTGTGAAACCATCGGGTGCGTTTTCTTTTACCCATTCGGTCATTACTTTCGTGGGCTTTTTAATATCAGGTGATTTTAAATCTATCGGTGCAATCGCACGTTTTAAAAAAGCGACGAAACGTTCTACTTTTTTGGCATTATTGGAGTTAATAATTAAATATTGTCTGTCTAAATCAATCATTGCATGGATACGCGTTTTTTGCGTAAATGCTTTAGGTAACAAGGTTTGTGTTATCTCGTCCTTTAGGTTTTGTTTTTCTTTGCCTCGGACAGCACGGGATTCTTTTTTCTCAATTTCCTCAATTTTTTCATCAAGCGCTTGACGAATGACAGCGGCTGGCAAAAGCTTTTCCTCTAATTGCAAGCAAATCATCCAGTATTTTTTTGTACCGTAAACCAGTTGTGAATCATTTTGATCGATGGGTGATACCCAGCCCATGCTCGATGGCAATGACGGTAAACAAGGCGTAAACGAAAGAGGTGATAAGGCGCTGGATAATTCTTGTTCTTTCAACCTTAATGGTTTAGTGAACTGAAAAAGTGATGCTTGTTTGAACCACATGGGTTTCTCCTTAAAAATGGCGAACATCATAACTTTTTCTTTGAAAAAATGATACCCTATACAAAATTCCAATCAATACAGGGACAATACAGGGATGGGTGTCACATGAACAAATTATTCTTGACAAGTTTATTATTTTATTGCGCTTCATCATTTGCTCAATTTAACAACATGATTGTTTTTGGTGATAGCCTTTCCGATGGTGGAAATTTTCCTGAATCTCAAAAAATATGGATTGATGACAGTAAAAGTAAAACATTATCCAATGCCGTTCCGCAGTTCTATGTTCCTTTTTCAAATCCTGTTGATACATCGTCTCCCGCTTTCTTGTTCACTTGGCCAACATTAAACAGTGCTATGCTTGAAAAGCAAGCGCCAATTGAAAATAATCCTAACCCAAGAAAATATCGCAGTATTAGTTGGCCCCAGTTTTTTTTAAATATGGCAGAAATATCACATTTGATAAAATCATCTGTTATTTCACCAAGCAATTTATTGAATACGCGAAAAATACCCGCCCATTTTTCATTTAACTATGCATGGGGGTATGCGATGAGCACTGAAAATTGTGTAAACCCTTATTATCAGCCAAGCAAATTTTGTGATGCGCAAAGTATTTATCTGGCAAGAAAAAAATATAAAAATAATCCCAGCGCTGAAAACTATAAACACATTGAAGTACCGGGATTATTCAAACAAATGACCTTATTTATAAACGATGTTCGTGCAAACAAAGTCAGTGTCGATAAAAATACGGTATATGTATTTTGGACTGGCGGGAATGATTTAATTGTTGCTGTCATTGCTTTATATCATCATTGGAATCCATTACCCCTTTTAAAATTCATCCTGGGATTTACATCAGACAATATACTCAAAAATGTTTCGATTCTACATTACAGCTTACCAAAAGAAAAACGCCCTAACACAGTGTATGTATTCAATTTATTTAATCCTGAACTGACACCTGGATTTCGTGCACATACGGTCATGGCAGCGGTGGGAAATTTTGCTGTTATTTGTCATAATTTTTGGTTAAAACTCGACAGTAAAATATTTAATTTTTTCTCACGCAGTAAAATAATAGTTGTACCTGTTTATCAATGGTACAAAAACAGCAGTGAAAATAAATATTTTAAAGCACATCTAGGAGAAGCGTGCCAAATGAAGGGTGGAAATTATACTAATCCGATGGTTATTCCAAAATCAAACTGTGCGGGGTATTTATTTTGGAATTCAGTCCATCCGGCAGCACCTATGAATGTATTTGAGGCACATCAATTCTTCAAAAAATTGATTTCAGATAAAACAACCTGAGTGCAAAGCGCAATATGCTTTACCTCTCCTTTTTTTATTGCTGCCTGTAATTCAATACAAGCATTTTCTAACCTAGGCGCGCCGCAATAAGCTAAACCACCCAGTAATTTATGGTTGGCATCGTAAAGTTTTTTAAAATCACTTTTCTGACAAGCATCCGCCATATCTTTATAATCAGAATCAATATTTTTTAATAGTAAATCAATCATACTTTGTGCCGCTGCTACATCCTTATTAATTCTTTTTGACCCCAACTTCAAATCAATAAGTGGTTTTTTCATTTGATTGCTCGAAATATAATTATTTAAAATTTTAATTGCAGTTGATTTTAACAATGGTTTTTGCAAAATTAAATCTATTTCAGCTGTTTTACGACACCGTTCATTGTCTTCTTCTCTATGTGCAGTTAAAGCAATAATCGGAACGTGATGACAAACCATTTTCTTACTCAACTCAAAACCATTGCAATCAGGCAATCCTAAGTCCATAAAAATTAAATTATAAGCATTACTTCCTACCTTTTTTAAAGCTGTTTTAGCGTCAAAAGCAACATCAACGTGACAACCTAACTCTAATAACATTAATTGTGTTACCGTGGCCGTCATTGCATGATCTTCCACCAATAAAATATTACAGTTATCAAATAATATTTTTTCTTCAGCGTCATTGCTTAATTGTAATGATAATTTTGAAGTGGCGATTAACAAAGGAATATAACAAATAAAGATCGACCCTTTTTTTGTGCCACTTTTCAAAGTAATTTTCCCGCCCATATCTTTTACATACTTTTTGACAATGGTTAAACCTAAACCTGTTCCTTCATAAACCCCATCTGATGAAGGTGATAAACGATGAAAACGCATAAAAACATCTTCCATTTTATCTTTCGGTATTCCAATTCCCGTATCCGAAACGTCGCAACGTAAAATCAATTGATCATTATTTATTTTTTCAACTTGCAAATGAATTTGAATGCGCCCTTCAGCGGTAAATTTTAAGGCATTGGTAACCAGCTCCAATAAAATACGAAACAAACGTTTTGAATCTCCACAAACAAATTCAGGTAAATTTTCATCCGCTAAAAACGACAATGTTAATTTTTTAACAATGGCCTTTGGCCTTATTAAATTCAAAACCTTTTCCACCAAATTTTTCAAATGGAAGGGTTCTTGAATAACAGGTTCAGACCCTAGGCTAACCTTGATTTCATTTAAAATTTCATTTTGAAAATCAAGCAACGCGGTTGTTGCTAACACTAAATTATCTGCATATTCTTTTGTACGTTGACTAACGGCCTCTTTTTGTATTAAACGAGCAAAACCAATAATGCCGCTCAAGGGTGTTCTAATGTCATGGCGCATGTTCTCTAAAAATTCTGTTTTTGCGCGATTGGCTGCTTCCGCTTGTTTTTTTGCTATTTGTAATACCTCCTCTGATTTTTTACGATCGTTAATATTGCGTGCAATGCGGATAATTGTTTTACGTGATACGGTTGAAATTATGCCTTGATAATGATTCGTTAATTCACAAGCATGAAGATTATGCCTTTTTTGCTGAGCTAAAAAATAAGTAATAAAAATATATTTGTCGATCACACTCATTAATAATATTAATTCATGTTGTTTTAGAAATTCACCCAGACTTAGCACATCATTGTATGGATGAGTCGAAAAATAAGAAATTTTAGTGTGAATGGTTGACTGCATTCTGCGCAGATAATTAATTTGATGATGAAATTCTATAGGGGTTTTTTGCGGATGTGTTTCGTGTAGCAATAAGTTAACAGCGCGAATTTCACAGCATGGTTCCATGGCGTGCGGATTAAATAAATGGTATTTTTTATCCTTAAAATAGGCAATTTGACTTTCAATAACGCCACCCAAAACAACATCTAGTCGCTGTAAGAGCATGATAATTATTTTTGTATCACGCAATACCGTATGATACCGTGGCGGTAATAAGTCAAGGTAACTGGGGTCGTTAAGCATGGCATTAATCAATCAGGATTAGCAAAAAATTATTATATACCCAATGGAACTGAAGATGCGAGACCACGTCATATTAGACAATCAGTTATAAACCCGTTTCCAGATTACAAGCAGCTAATTCATGCGCGTTTCTAAAGCAAATTGGAATAGATTACGGTATGATTTACCAAACAATTCAGCAAAGTGAATTTGATATGAGCAACTCCTACGAAGCCCGCCTAAAGCAAAAATTGATCCAGCTCAAATGGGATAATTTACACCTAGACCCTTTGCTACTACTTGGCCTTATTTTTTTAGCAGCGATTGGGCTTTTCATATTATATAGTGCCAGCAATGCCAGCGAACAAGTTGTTGTGAAGCAAGGATATCGAATAGCGCTTTCCTTCGCGCTTATGTTTTTCTTTGCCCAAATTCCGCCGAACTTTTATAAACGTTGGGCACCATGGTTATATGCAATTAGTTTTCTCTTGCTGATAGCTGTGTTGATTATCGGAAAAGTGAATATGGGGGGTCGGAGATGGATTTCGCTTGGCTTGTTTCGTTTTCAACCATCAGAATTTATGACTGTTGCGATGCCTATTATCCTTGCCTGGTTTTTAAGTGAGAAAGTTTTGCCTCCAAAATGGCCAGCCATTTTACTATCTGGCCTGATGATTCTTCTTCCTGCCTTATTAGTTGCCAAGGAACCTGATTTGGGCACAGCCATTGTCGTTACCTTGTCAGGATTTTTTGTGTTGTTGTTAGCCGGCATTCGTTGGCGATTCATTGGCATGCTCGGTGGCATTTTAATTGGGTTTTCACCGCTTATTTGGCATTTCATGCACACATATCAAAAAAATCGCGTCCTCACTTTTTTAAACCCGGAACGCGATCCTTTGGGGAACGGCTATCACATTATTCAATCTAAAATTGCCATTGGTTCAGGCGGATTTTTTGGTAAAGGATGGATGCACGGAACGCAATCGCACCTTTCTTTTTTGCCTGCGCATACCACTGATTTTATTTTTGCAGTGAGTGGTGAAGAGTTAGGATTTATTGGATGCTTTATAATTTTAGCTATATTTATACTGATCTTTCTGCGTTGTTTAATAATCAGTTTAAATGCACAAGATAATTTCACACGCTTATTGTCCGGTAGTTTGGCGCTAACCTTTATTATGTCTGCGTTTATTAACTTGGGAATGGTCGTGGGTATTTTACCAGTCGTTGGCGTACCATTGCCATTAATTAGCTATGGCGGCAGTTCCATGACAGCATTGATGATTAATTTTGGCATGATCATGTCGATACATACGCATAAACGATTATGGTCAAGTTAAGGAACATCTACAAAATAAGGACAAAACCATGCGCTATTTTTTATCAACAACACTTTTTTTATCCTGTGCAATCAGTACGCTCGCCCTTGCGGACAGTTTAAATGCTAATTTGGGAAATTTGAAACAGCAAAAAAAAGAATTTATTCGTGAATTGGTTGTAAAAGATCATTTCAACCAAACGCAATTAAATCATTTGTTTCTAACCTTACATCCGAACAAAAAAATCATTCAGTGCATGACACAACCATTTGAAAAAGAACCTTGGGGATATTATCGCCATTTTTTCCTCACGTCTGAGCGTATTAATTTGGGTGCACAGTATTTAAAAACGCATCATCAAGCTTTAATGCGTATGCAACGAAAATACGGTATTCCAGCCAGTATTATCACAGCTATTATTGGCGTTGAAACAGAATATGGCGAACACCTAGGTAAATATTCTGTTTTAAATTCGCTTTATACCCTAGCTTTTTATTATCCCCCGCGTGAAAAATTTTTTCGAAACGAACTTGCGCAATACTTAATTTTAACGCGCGATAATCATTTAAATGTTTTGAAAATAAAAGGCTCATATGCAGGTGCTTTAGGTATTCCACAATTTATGCCTAGCAGTTATCGTCATTTTGGCGTTGCTTATCACCAAAATTCCCCGATTAATTTATTTAACAATGATGATGCCATTGCGAGTATTGCCAATTATTTTCATAAGAACGGATGGCAAGATGGTCAACCCATTGCAAATCAACTTTATTCAAAGGCAGAATCACCGCATAGGAATGCAAAATTACTTGAATTACCGGTGAAAAAAAATTACACGCAGCATTGGGAAATTTATAAAAACTTTAATGTGATAATGACCTATAATCACAATATCGTTTATGCTATGGCAGTTTATCAATTAAGTAAGGCAATAGAAAAACAGTATCACACTCATAATCCTAAATTTGGCAGTTGAAACCTGCTCATGCCGGCACTTCTGTAATAATTTACCAATGACAGTGAAAGCAACTCTGATGGATAAATTAAGACAAATAGAAAAAGCCATTGCAGCAGATCCTTGCCAACCTGTTTTTTATAACACGCTTGGTAATAGACTGCGTCAATTAGCACGATTTGATGAAGCCATGAATGCTTATCAAAAAGCATTAGCATTAAATGAAAATTATGCAGAAGCACACACTAATATTGGTATATTATTAACGGCTTTAGAAAAAGAGAATGAAGCCATTTATCATCTTAAAAAAGCCATTATCATTAACCCCGATTTATCACCTGCATTAAATCAATTGGCTGATATTTATTTGCGTCAGGGAAAATACGCAGATGCGCGCGATCTTTTTTTACAATCACTTGAAAAAACACCTGAAAATTGCGACATAAATCATCGTTTGGGTATTGCTTATTTTAAACTGCGTGATTTTGAAAATGCACAATACCAATTTGAAAATGTGTTGATAGTTGATCACAAATACCCTGAAGTAAATCAATATTTGGCCAACACCTTGCTAGAGATGGGTGAACACGAAAAAGCAATGACGTATTATTTCCGCCAGCTAGAACTTAATCCTTTTTTTGAAACAAACTATAATTTGGGCGTTTTATTTATGATGAAAGAACGTTTGAATGAAGCATTAATGTATTTCGATCAAGCCTTATTAACTGAACCAAACAATCTTGCGACACATTTAAATTGTGGTAATATTTTTTTAAAAAAAAACAACATTGAAAAAGCAATTATCTGTTATGAAAAAGCCAATACATTAAAACCAGACGATCTAGAAACACAGCATATCTTATTTGCTTTAAAGCAAGAAAAAACACCTGATTGTGCACCAAAGGATTATGTTACCCATTTGTTCGATCAATACGCACCCTATTACGATCACCATCTAACAGAAGCGCTGAAGTACGATGCACCTCAAAAAATGTTTCAGTGTGTCCAGATGGAAAATCCAAAACTATTTGATATGCGCTGGAAAATTTTAGATCTTGGTTGTGGGACAGGTTTGTGCGGTGCTTTATTTAAACCCTTGGCCAGTGAACTCATTGGCATCGATTTATCTGAAAACATGCTATCTGCTGCCAGTTCTAAAAATATTTACGATAAATTAATTGCGAACGATATCGCGGAAGCACTTCCTTTGTTCTCTCAAGTGGATCTTATTTGTGCGGCCGATGTATTTACCTATGTTGGTGATTTAGAATTAACATTTAAATTGGCTGCAAACACATTGCTTCCAAACGGTTTATTCATATTCACCGTTGAAAAAACCAATGAAAAAAACTTTATTTTGCAGACCTCAATTCGTTACGCGCACAGCAAAGCATACTTAAGCTCAGTGATTGCTAATCACTCTTTTGAGGTCATATCTTTTGAAAATATCCAGCTGCGTAAGCAAAAAAACCAGCCCGTTGAAGGCTATCTTGTATTACTAAAAAAGTTAATTGTTGCCTAGTACGCCATCCAATTAATTGGATGGCGTACTAGCGTAATTTCGATTAGACTAGTACAAACAAATAATAAACAAGGATGGTTCATATGATTTACGCTGGAAAATTCGGTCCCTTTTTTTTTGTTATGATGATAATTATCACTTTCTTTTATTGTTTAACCTTAGTGAACGTTATGAAATTAATTCCGCCTGATAAACATAAACTGCCGATTTGGCTTGTTTGGTTTTTTTTAATTCCTGTTATTGGTCTCATTTTTCAGTGGGTAATAATGCCATTTGAAATTCCTGCTACGTTAAAAAGAAATTTTTCCGATAATAAAAATGCCCATGATGATGCAAATTTACTGTTTAAAATAGGGCTTGCACAAGTCATCTTTGCAACAAGTGCTATTCTGATTTCAATCCCGCCGTTTAATGATACTTTTGCACTGCTTGAGCTGCTTACCTTGATTCTTTATTGGATGAAAATAGTGAAATTTAAACGCACGTATTTTCAAAAAGCTGCTTAGAAACATGTTCTTTATGTTGTGAAAGGCATTAACTTTGTTTAAAAATAAAAGGGGTTTTCATGTTTAGAAAAAAATTTGCTTTGTCTTTTGCTTTAGCCGCTACTGCAACATCTGTTATGGCGATCGATCATTCCTATCAAGCATTGGTAAAAAATGGATTGCGTGTTGATGGATCTATACCGCATGGAATTGTTTTGGCTAACAATCAAATAAAAATTATTCGATTAATGAATATTAGTTTGTCACCCAATGTTGCACAGTCTATATCGGGACGATTAAAGGCGATTTTAAACGCCCCTACTCAATTGTCTGACTTGCGTGAAGAAAAACTTCCAGCAGCAAAAAATATTGGTATGAATGGTGAGGCGGTTTTAGATCAAGGTCAATGGGGTACGTGTGCCACGTTTGCAACCACTGCTGCCATTAATGCCCTATTTCCGCTATCAGGCGATGCGCAAATTAGCCAGCTTTGTAATTTACAGCTGAGTAGATCGCTTTCTCAGGATGATGATCAAGGTGCTTGGGATGGTTCATTTGGCTATCTTGTATTAAATCAAATTAATCAATATGGTTTTATCAACAAACAGTATCAACATACTGTTGGTTGTGGTGGTCTAAAAATTTATCCAACGGATGATCAGGACAATGGCTCAGCAATGTCAGTAACCGATTTTTCTGCAAACAGCTCAATGAGTTTTATTCCAAAAGATTGGACACCCATTATTCCCAATAACGGCACATTTTCACCGATTGATTCAGCGCAGGCTGCCATTGCACTGAAAAGTGTGAAAACAGCCATTAATCAAGGATACCGCATTGTATTTGGTACCTTGATTGATGGCAGTTTAGGCGGCGTGGGTGCAATGGGTCAATATGATAATATTGCCGGTGATACCTGGGTGATGACAGCGCAAATACCAAGCGATATTGCTGATGGTAATAATATCGAAGGACATGAAATCATCATAGAGGGTTATGATGATAATGCTTGTGCAACCTATACCGATGGCACTACATCAGATAAACAATGTGGATTATTGCGCATTCGTAATTCATGGAGTGCGCAAGCAGGCGATCAAGGGGATTATTACATGAGTTATGATTATTTTAAGGGTATGGTTATTGAAGCTTATGCCATTGGTCAAGATGTAAAAGACCATTTCAAACCATCAACTAAATAATTTCATTGAATCCCGGCTTTCGCCGGGATGACTTCGTTATTTTTTCTTTTTTGATTTTGAATCTTTTAAGTGATGTCCATGAATAGTATGAATTAAATAATCCAGAGATATTTTTCCAGAACCATGAAACATCAGTAGCATTAACAATAAGGCCCAGTTAATGTGTTGTGCCAACCCCATAGAGCCTTCTGGTGTCCATAAAAAATGATAAGAAATGGCCGCAACAAAATTGTAAATAAAGAAAATTAAAATTAAAAAACGACCTCCCAAACCTAAAACCAAGAAAACAGGTAAAATTAATTCTGCGCCTGTGCCCAATACAGCAGCCAAATAGGGCGACAGCAAAGGAACGTGATACACATGTTCAAATAGCATCATCGTCGATTGCCAAGATTGAATTTTTGTCAGGCCAGATAGAAAAAATATCTGAGCAACCCAAATACGTGCAAGTAAATCACCAAAAGGTGATAGAAAGTTGAATGCACGAATAAAGGGGCGAATCAGTGTGGCTGTATTACGTATCATAGAAATTTCCTTTTTAAATATGTACCCAATGTATGTTAGCATGATTTGAGTAATTATTTGATAGGAGGATAGTCATGAAAATCGCTAACGTAATGATGGCCAGTGCAATAGTGCTCGGTGCTTCAGCTTTAACAACGCAAGCCGTTGCAAAATCCAATTGCCCTGTAGAAAAATGTTATGGTATTGCAAAAAAAATGAAGAATGAATGTGGCACACCAAGACATGCCTGTGCGGCACAAGCAAAAACAAATAATGATCGCGCAGATTGGATCTTTGTAATGAAGGGCAATTGTAAAATGATTACCGGGGGACATTTACACCCGCCGAAAAGCTCAGCCCCTGCAAAATCATGACCCAAAACATGTCATTAATCCAAGAGTGGCGCCAACCATTTTTCCGCCATTTCCAACGGAATATTTTTGCGTGTTGCGTAATCCACCAATTGATCACGGCCCATTTTTCCAATCACAAAATAATCGCTTTCAGGATGTGAGTAATAAAATCCACACACCGAAGAAGCAGGCCACATCGCTAAATTTTCTGTTAAGGTAATGCCTGCATTTTTTTGCGGATTCAATAATTGAAATAAAGCGTGTTTTTCCAAGTGATCAGGACATGCAGGATAACCCGGCGCAGGTCGGATGCCAAAATAATTTTCTTTAATTAATGCCTCATGGCTTAAATTTTCTGCTGAATCATAAGCCCAGTAGGTTTGACGCACCTTACGATGCAAATGTTCTGCAAATGCTTCAGCCATGCGGTCACCCAGGGCCTTAATCATAATGCTGTTGTAATCGTCTTGTTGCGCCTCGTGTTTTTTAGCTAAAGCATCAACTCCGACGCCTGCCGTTACAGCGAAAACACCAATATAATCTTTTATTCTCGTGTATTTAGGCGCAATAAAATCCGCTAAACATTTATTCGCCCTGCCAGGCGGCTTTCTGTTTTGTTGGCGTAATTGATGTAATGTTAGTAATACTGCTTCTCTATTGTCATCTGTATACACTTCAATATCATCATCATTAACACTGTTAACAGGAAAAAATCCAAATACCGCATGCGCTTGTAATAATTTCTCATCAATCACATGCTGTAACATCGTGCGTGCATCGTGATATAACTTTGTAGCTTCAACCCCCACTATTTTATCTTTTAACATTTCGGGAAAATGCCCTACTAAATCCCATGTTTGAAAAAAGGGCGTCCAATCGATTTCTTGGGCGAGCATATTCAAATCATAGTGTTGCAAGATTTGTATTCCCAGGTGCCTTGGAATAGGTGGTGTATAATTATCCCAATTTAAAGCTATTTTATTTTTTCTTGCCTCATCAATTGAAATAAAATCTGTTTGATGTTTTTTTCCTTGGTGACGAATACGAACTTCAGCATATTCTTTTTTGATTTCATCGGTAAATAGCTTTTTTGAGCTGTCACTTAACAATTTTGCAGCGACGCCAACCGCCCTGCTTGCATCTTTTACATAAATAGCATCATGTATATAATTCGGTGCAATTTTTACCGCAGTGTGCACACGTGAAGTGGTCGCGCCACCAATTAATAATGGAATAGTAAAGCCCAATCGTTGCATTTCAGCAGCGACATAACACATTTCATCAAGCGATGGTGTAATTAATCCACTTAAACCAATAATATCGACCTTTTCTTTTTTAGCGACTTCTAATATTTTTTCACAGGGTACCATCACCCCCAAATCAATTACATCATAATTATTACACTGTAAAACAACACCCACGATATTTTTCCCAATATCATGCACATCGCCTTTGACAGTCGCCATTAATATTTTTCCCTTAGCGCCGCTTCGCGAACTATTTCCCTCGCTGACGCTCGGGGTTCTGAGACTGCCGCTTCGCGAACTATTTCCCTCGCTGACGCTCGGGGTTCTGAGACTGCCGCTTCTGGCATCCTTTTCTTCGCGCATGCGATTATTTTTCTTTTCTAATTCAATAAATGGAATTAAATAGGCCACGGCTTTTTTCATCACGCGCGCACTTTTAACCACTTGCGGCAAAAACATTTTCCCATCACCAAATAATTCGCCTACTTGGTTCATTCCGTCCATTAATGGCCCTTCAATGACCGCTAAAGGATAAGCGGCTTGCAATCTGGCTTCTTCAGTATCAATTTCAATATAGTCTGTAATGCCTTGAACTAATGCATAACTTAATCGTTCATTCACCGAATTTTCTCGCCAGCTTAAATCTTTTACTTGCGTTGTTCCTTGGCTCAACACATTTTGGGCAACTTCCAACAAACGTTCTGTTGCATCTATTCTGCGATTTAAAACCACATCTTCAACGCGTTCTAATAACTCAGCAGGAATATCTTGATAAATAGGCAACTGCCCAGCATTCACAATACCCATATCCAAACCAGATGAAATGGCATGATAAAGAAAAACAGCGTGAATGGCTTCGCGCACTGGATTATTTCCCCGAAATGAAAATGAGACATTGCTGACGCCACCACTGATTAGCGCATTAGGACATAGTTTTTTTATTTCTTTACAAGCTTCAATAAAATCAACCGCATAATTATTATGTTCTTCAATACCTGTTGCAATGGCAAAAATATTGGGATCAAAAATGATATCTTGTGCATTAAATCCAATGGTTTTAGTTAAGATATTGTAGGCGCGTTGACAGATTTCAATTTTGCGCGCGCAGGTGTCAGCTTGGCCTTTTTCATCAAACGCCATAACAACGACAGCTGCACCGTAATACAGTATTTTTTTAGCTGCTACGATAAATGCTTCTTCCCCTTCTTTCAAACTAATTGAATTAACAATTCCTTTTCCTTGTAAACATTTTAAACCTGCTTCAATCACGGACCATTTCGATGAATCAACCATAATTGGCACACGACAAATATCGGGCTCGCTGGCAACCATATTTAAAAATAAACGCATTTCTTGCGCAGAATCGAGCATCGCTTCATCCATATTAATATCGATGATTTGTGCACCCTGCTCTACTTGTTGGCGCGCCACTGAAAGGGCTTCTTCATAATTTTTTTCAACTATTAATTTTTTAAATTTTGCGGAACCGGTTATATTTGTTCGTTCACCGACGTTTACAAAATTACTTTCCGGGTAAATTGTTAGGGGTTCTAATCCACTTAAACGACAATAAGGCTTAATTTCAGGAATTTTTCTTGGTTTTATATTTCTTGTTTTTTCAGCAATCGCTTTAATATGTTGCGGTGTTGTACCACAACAACCCCCCGCTAAATTAATAAAACCATTATCAGCAAAACCTTTTACCAATTCACTCATCTCCTCTGCTGACTGTTCATACTCACCCAATTCATTGGGTAACCCTGCATTGGGATAAACGCTAGTATAGGTATCAGCAATTTTTGATAATGCTTGAATATAGGGGCGCATATCTTCAGCACCTAACGCGCAGTTAATTCCAATAGCAATCGGTTTTGCATGTGCCATAGAATGCCAAAATGCTTCAATAGTTTGACCTGATAAAGTTCGTCCACTTGCATCGGTGATGGTGCCTGAAATCATAATGGGTAATTCAATTTCATGCGCATCAAAATATTGTTTCACAGCATAAATTGCGGCCTTTGCATTTAAAGTATCAAAAATAGTTTCAATTAAAATAATATCTGCACCACCTTTTACCAAGCCATCGACTGCTTCAGTATAAGCAGAAACCAATTCATCAAATGAAATATTACGCGCCCCAGGATTATTAACATCTGGAGAAATCGATGCAGTACGATTTGTGGGACCAATTGCGCCAGCAACAAAACGCGGTTGATCCGGCGTTTGAAGCATTATTTCATCTGCTGCAGCACGCGCCAATTTTGCCGCTTGAAAATTGATTTCATAAGCTAATTCGCTTAATTTATAATCTGATAAAGCAATGGATGTTGCGCCAAATGTATTTGTCTCAATTATGTCTGCTCCGGCTTGCAAATAAGCTGTGTGTATCGCTTGAATAATTTTTGGCTGCGTCACTGATAATAAGTCATTGTTTCCCTTTAAAAAGACGCAATGTTCTGCAAATTGAACGCCACGAAAATCTTTTTCAGTTAAGCGATAGGTTTGAATCATTGTGCCCATACCGCCATCGATAATCGCAATTTTTTTGTGTAAGACAGAAAGTAAACGCTGATAAGAATTTGATTGATGCATAAGGATTGACTCTTTATTTTATCGAAGGGTATTCTATCAACTGATTAGGAATATTTATATAAATTAATTCGGACGACAACTTTCTTTGAAAAAAGGGGGTCGGTTTTGCGCATGCGAAATCAGGGGGTTTTCTGCTTAGTTTGTAAAAAAGGATGAACTTATGACAACCCTTGAAATCAGTTTTGAATTTTTTCCGCCCAAGACGGACACCGGCATGACTAATTTGCTGCAAGCAGCAACAACACTTGCTAGCATCAATCCAAACTTTTTTTCTGTTACTTTTGGTGCAGCAGGGTCTGCACAAACACACACACCCAATACAGTATTTAAAGTACAAGAACACACATCCGTTCCTACGGCGCCGCATATTTCGTGTGTGGCGGCAACAAAAGAAATGATTAAAGCGTTATTAGAAAAATATATTCAAAATAATATTATGCGATTAGTTGTCTTACGTGGCGATATGCCTTCAGACACACCAGAGGCTACACATCATTTTCAATATGCTGCTGAACTTCTGCAATTTATTCGTCAGGAAACAGGCAATCATTTTACGCTGTCAGTGGCATGCTATCCCGAATTTCATCCACAAACAACTGATCATAAACGGGCTTTATTTCATTTTAAAGAAAAAGTGGATGCGGGGGCAAATAACGCTATTACACAGTATTTTTATAATCCCGATGCTTATTTTAAATTTCTAGATAGTTGTAGAAAAATGGATATTCATATTCCCATTATTCCAGGGATTATGCCTATTACAAACTATGAAAAATTAGTCTTATTTTCTAAAACCTGTGGCGCTGAAATTCCGCGTTGGTTATTATATCGCCTTGAAAGTTATCAACACGATGCAAAGTCATTTGAACAATTTTCTGAGGAAGTCGTCATGCAATTGTGTGAAAAATTAATTGCCGGTGGTGCACCGGGTTTGCATTTTTATTCGCTGAACAAGGCAGAGCCGAGTATCAATATATTAACGTCTTTGAAATTACATCAATCTCATCCATTATTCTCCTAAAAACACGGTATTATTTCGTCACCCCTAAATAATACTGTTGCCTTAACGTTGCTATTTGATCTCGTAGAGCCCCTGCTTTTTCAAACTCTAAATTTTTAGCAGCTTGATACATTTCATTTTCTAACTCAGTTAATTTTCTTTCAAGCTGTTTCGGCGTTAGTGCAATTACTTGTAAATCGACCGCTTCCTCTATGTGCATGTGGGCAACATCAATCATATGATGAACCGCTTTTGCAATTCCGACTGGGGTAATATTGTGTTTGATATTATATTCTGCTTGTTTTGACCGTCTGCGGTCGGTTTCATCAATCGCGCGTTTCATTGAGTTTGTTATTTTATCGGCATATAAAATTGCTTTACCGTGTAAATTACGCGCAGCCCGACCAATGGTTTGTACCAGCGATCTTTCAGATCGCAAAAACCCTTCTTTATCGGCATCTAAAATAGCAACCAAGGAAACTTCTGGTAAATCCAAGCCTTCTCGTAACAAATTAATGCCGATTAACACATCAAAAATACCTAAACGTAAATCACGTAATATTTCAACGCGCTCAACGGTATCAATATCAGAATGCAAATAACGCACTTTGACATGATGTTCTGCAAAATATTCTGTTAAGTCTTCAGACATGCGTTTCGTTAAGGTGGTAACCAATACACGTTCTTTTTTATCAGCTCTCATACGTACTTCAGATAATAAGTCATCTACTTGTGTTTTAGCAGAGCGAATTTCAATTTCAGGATCTAGCAGCCCTGTTGGACGCACAACCAATTCAACAACATCAGTCCCATGCATTAGCTCATAATTACTGGGGGTTGCAGAAACAAAAATCGTTTGTGGCGATATTTTTTCAAATTCATCGAAACGTAATGGCCTGTTATCCAATGCCGATGGCAAACGAAATCCATAATTGACTAAATTTTCTTTTCGCGCTCTGTCACCTAAATACATACCACCCAATTGTGGAATCGTGACATGCGATTCATCAATAACTAATAAGGCATTACTCGGCAAATAATCAAATAAAGTGGGGGGTGCCTCCCCTGCTTTTTTGCCTGAGAGGTAACGAGAATAGTTTTCAATGCCCGAGCAATAGCCCAATTCAATCATCATTTCGATATCAAATAAAGTTCTTTGTTCTAAGCGTTGACGTTCAAGTAATTTATTTTCAGTTTCAAAAAACGCCAAGCGATCACGCAATTCATATTTGATTTCATCAATCATTTTCATGATGGTTGCGCGCGGTGTTGCATAGTGTGTTTTAGGAAATATCGTAATACGTGGCAATTTACGGGTAATTTTATTGGTCAGTGGATCAAACAAATCAATTCGCTCGATTTCATCATCAAATAATTGTATGCGGACAGCCTCTTTTTCAGAATCGGCAGGATAAACATCAATTACATCACCCGACACGCGATATGATGAACGGTGTAATTCAATTTCATTGCGAGAATATTGCATCTGGGCCAATCGTTTCAACAGTTCGCGTTGATCAATACGCTCACCCACACTCACATGCAAGACCATGCTTAAATAAGCTTTCGGGTCCCCTAAACCGTAAATTGCTGAAACAGTAGCAACAATAATAACATCACTGCGCTCTAATAATGCTTTCGTTGCAGACAATCGCATTTGCTCAATGTGTGCGTTAATGGCGGAATCTTTTTCAATGAAAGTGTCGGTTGAAGGTACATACGCTTCGGGTTGATAGTAATCGTAATAAGAAACAAAATATTCAACCGCATTATTCGGAAAAAATTCACGTAACTCAGCATATAATTGAGCGGCCAATGTTTTATTCGGCGCTAAAACCAAGGTGGGTCTTTGTACATGATTAATGACATTGGCAATTGTAAATGTTTTTCCAGATCCGGTTACCCCTAATAATGTTTGGTACATTAAACCCGCGTTTAACCCATCGACTAATTTTTCGATTGCGGCAGGCTGATCACCGTTGGGTTGAAAAGGTGTGACTAAATTAAAATTCATTGAAACGTTCTCTGTGACACTTCTGATGCGCGATCAAAAAGATCTTTATCCTGTTGCGCGTTACCTTCTATGTTATTTTTCACTTTCTCTAATAAATTTTTCAGCGTTCCTTGGTTTGCTGCATCATAAATAGCTTTATTTTGAGTTTTTATTGAGTTCCAATAATCTGCGTGTAATATTAATTCACCTTCGCCCTTCAATGCCTTTTCATAACTATCAATTTGATCAATCATTTTATGCGTTGCTTTTTCTTTATATTCAGCTGAATTACTTTTCGATCTAAAAAATGGGAACCCGGTATATGCTTTTCTATTTTTATAAGTATTTTGTTTCGCTTCTATTTCATTTTTCAATATTTTTAATTCTTCCATTCTATTGCTTAAATTTAATTCATTTACAGCGTCAACTAATTCAAGTGTCCTCACAGAATTTTTTACATCTTCATTATTTTTTAATGCGACGCTGATTCCGTCGTGCGTGCGCTGGTCCGGGTTTAAAAATATTTTCTGTTTTTCAAAAAACTGCAGAAGTTGAGTAGAAATTGTTTTTTCAATATTTAATTCCATCGTTAATTTTTCCGTGAGATTTTCCGTATTATCAGAATTTTTTTTAAGCTGTTTCAGCCATTCATTTAGCGTACTTTTAAAATCATTATGGTTATCTAAAAATTCGCAGAAATCTCTTATGTTTTTTTCAAGCAATTTCTCATCCGGGAAAAAATCGTTATCCCTATTTAGTAATTCATTGTAAATTTTCGAGATTACCTGAAGCATCGCCAACATTAATGGGATTATTTTTGAATAGCATAAATTAATAATGTCATCTGTATTAATACAGCTTTGATATAATTTTCTAAACAGCATAATAAAGCCGATAGTAATTATTTCTTTGGGTTCAGGTGAGATTTCCTCACCATCCACCACAACGCCCACTGCATCATAATGAGATAAAGTAAGTTTCACGTCCGACTCATATTTGGCCGGTTTAACAGAAAGTTCAAATGGCATATTCACTCCCTTTGTTTCTAACGGAGCAATTATCACACAGTTTCTGCCCCTATGTTAATAATTTAGCGCTCCACTGGTTGTAAAGACAGAGCAACTTCTTTAAAGTACGCCTTTTAAACCTAGATTCCGCAGCAGGTTTCTAGGTTAAAATCAATAAGGGCAAAATATGCAAATCTCAAATCGCACACAATCCGTTAAACCATCCGCAACGGTTACAATCAATGGCAAAGCGTCTCAATTAAAAGCCCAAGGTATTGATATTATCAATTTGAGCGTGGGTGAACCCGATTTTGACACACCACAATCTATTAAAGACGCCGCAATCAAAGCGATTAATGCGGGTTACACAAAATATACTGCGGTAGATGGAATTCCTGCCTTAAAAGATGCCATTATTCAAAAATTTCAAAATGAAAATAACCTAACGTACACACGTGATGAAATTTTAGTATCGTGCGGCGCAAAACAAAGTTTTTATAACCTAATGCAAGCCGTGATTAATCCAGGCGATGAAGTGATTATTCCAGCACCTTACTGGGTTTCTTATCCGGCGATGGTTGCATTAGCCGATGGTGTTTCAGTCATTATTTCTGCAAATATCGAGTCTCGTTTTAAAATTACCCCTGAACAATTAGAAAAAGCGATTACACCCAAAACACGCATTTTAATTTTAAACAGTCCTTCCAATCCTACAGGCATGGCCTACACATTAGATGAATTAAAAGCATTATCCATTGTGTTATTAAAACATCCTCATGTACTCATTGCGTCTGACGATATGTATGAGCATATTTTGTGGGGAATTAATCCTTACGTAAATATTTTAAATGCATGCCCTGAACTAACAGATCGCACAATTATTTGTAATGGCGTTTCAAAAGCGTATGCGATGACGGGCTGGCGTATTGGTTATGCGGCAGGCCCATTATCAATTATCAAGGCAATGACCAAAATTCAATCGCATAGTACATCAAACCCCACATCAATTTCACAGTATGCAGCCATCGCTGGATTAACAGGTGAAAAACAATTTATCGCAAATTTAAAACACGTTTTCAAGGAGCGTCACGATTATTTTCAAAAAGCCTTAGCAGCCATTCCTGGCGTTATTTGTCCACCTGCGGATGGTGCGTTTTACGTATTTCCTGATGTGAAAAAAGCAATTGCGCGCTTAGGCTTAAAAGATGATATTGCCTTGTCTGAGTTGATTTTAGAAAAAGCACATGTCGCAGTTGTCCCTGGAACAGAATTTGGCGCACCGGGCTTTATTCGATTATCTTACGCAACCAATATTGACACATTAAGGAAAGCGGTTGAGAGATTGACGCCATATATTATAGGCACAGAATCAAGCGGTTCTAGTTGAGTAGCGTGACTGTGAATCACGTTAGCGCA
>MGXX01000048.1:22301-42498 GCA_001801515.1 Gammaproteobacteria bacterium RIFCSPHIGHO2_12_FULL_38_11 | reverse complement strand
AGAGCGCCTTTTGTTTTCGTATTACACGCCGTTAAACTAACCGCCATCACAACAGCAATTACTGCCAAAAGTATTGTTTTTTTCATATTAAACTCCTTTTAGTTATACGATAAAACCATAAAAAAACATAAGTCTTTTCTTTACCGTTCCTTCGTTTCACACAGTAATAAAAACGCAGTTTCGTCTAAACAGTCTACGCCTAATTCATTTGCTTTGTCATATTTGCTGCCAGGAGATTCACCTACAATGACTGCCGTTGTTTTGGCAGAGACACTACCTGAAACCGTGGCGCCCAATGCTTGCAATTTTTCCTTGGCTTCATCTCGACTCATTGTCGACAAGGTGCCTGTGATAACAAATGTTTTTCCTTTTAAAGGTAGCATATTGTGCGACTTTTTTTCCACGGCAGGCCAATGCACCCCCAAAGAAATTAATTGTTCAACTAATTTTTTATTGTGATGCTCACGAAAAAACGCAATGATTTGTGCTGAAACAACAGGCCCAACATCCGATATTTGTTGCAAGCGTAAATCATCAGCAGCCATGATTGATTGAATATTTTCAAATTCCCTACTCAACAAATTAGCTGTTGCCTCACCCACTTCACGAATGCCCAAAGCATATAAAAACCGTGCAAAGGTCGTTTTTTTGCTTTTTTCAACGGCTGCTAATAAGTGATCTGCCGATTTTTCACCCATGCGTGGTAGCCTAATTAACGCATTACGATCGAGCCGATATAAATCTGCAACTGTTTTAATTAATTGTTGATCAACTAGTAAATCAACGATTTTATCGCCCAAGCCATCAATATCCATTGCGCGTCGAGAAGCAAAATGTTTTATGGATTCACGTAATTGAGCAGGACAATACAATCCTGCTGTGCAACGTAAAACCGCTTCACCTTCAGATTTAAAAACAGCAGATTGACACACAGGGCACACTGTTGGCATTTTTATTTTTTTGGCATAACTTGGACGTTTTTCAATTATTGCAGCAACAACCTCTGGAATGACATCGCCTGCTCGACGAATAATAACAAAATCAAATTCACGAATATCTTTTCGAAACAGTTCATCAAAATTATGTAATGTGGCATTGCTGACGGTGACACCCCCTACTAAAACAGGCTTTAAACGGGCAACCGGTGTAATGGCGCCAGTTCGACCAACCTGAAATTCGATACGTTCTACTTGCGTTTCTTTTTCTTCTGCTGGAAATTTATGCGCTATTGCCCACCTGGGGGCACGCGAAACAAAACCCAATTCGTTTTGCAATTCAATTGAATCAACTTTATAAACAACACCATCAATTTCATACTGTAAATCATGACGTTTTTTTAATATGTGTTGAAAATATTTTTCACATGCATTGATGCCAGAAACTGTTTTTACTTCAAATGAAACAGGAAATCCCCAATTTTTTAATTTGTCGAGCATGTCACTGTGTTTTTTAAATTTATTTTCTTCAGATAAAACCGCTAATCCATAAGCATAAAATCGCAAAGGCCTTTGTGCTGTAATTTTAGCATCAAGTTGTCGTAAACTGCCTGCTGCTGCATTGCGCGGATTAGCAAATATTTTTTCACCATGCTTTTCCGCTATTATATTCATCGCTTCAAATTCTTTTTTTGGCATCACGATTTCGCCGCGCACTTCCATTTTTTCAGGATAATCCTGCGCTATTAAATTTAGGGGTATGCTTTTAATGGTTCGAACATTTTGTGTCACATCTTCACCCACACGACCATCACCACGTGTTGCAGCTGTCAATAATTTCCCTTTTTCATAAGTTAAACTAATTGCAACGCCATCTAATTTAGGCTCACAGGTAAAATCTATTTCGTTTGTATTTTTTAAACGTTGTTGAATACGGTCATTAAATGCAATTAATTCTTCTAAATTAAAAACATTGTCTAATGACAGCATGGGAATTGAATGGGCGATTTGCTTGAATTCAGATAAAGCAACACCGCCAACACGTTGTGTTGGAGAATCTGCCGTGATGAGTTCAGGATGCTGATTTTCAAGTGTTTGTAATTCACGAAATAGGAGATCATATTGCGCATCGGAAATTTCTGGATCATCGAAAACGTAATAACGGTAGTTGTGATGATTCAGTTTTTTGCGGAGTTGAGCAATATGATTAACAATAGACTTCATAATTCAACGCCGTTTTTAGCTTTTTCAATAATTTTTCAGTGCCAATGGAAGCGAACAACTCCATTAAAAGTTAAGGAAACATATCCACCGTTGTTTTACGGGTTTCAAATGCGCGTAATTGCTGGCGATACGTGATCATTTTTTCTTTCGTAAATAATGCATGTTTGTCATCCAAAACATGCCCCCCTAAATCTTCAACCAATTGGTCAATTGTTTCTAATAAGCAATCCAATGTCGACAACGGCTCATCAACATCATTAGCAGAAAAAAACAAAGACAAGCCCTTACAAGAAAACGCACCCATTTTACTTAAATCAAATGTGCCTGGCGCTGTAGCCGATGCACAGTGAAATAAAACACCACCACGGCCGTCTTTATGCGCATGACGATGAAAAATACTTTGCGCGCCAAAACGCATACCAGCGGATAATAAGGCCTGTAGTAACTCATAACCTGAATAAACGGAATCCTCCGTTGCCATTAAATATAAAACAACAATACAATCAGGTTGGGCAGGATTAGATTTTTGTTGGTTTGCCGTTTTTAAAGAAACGACAGTCTCATTTGAATTTAAACCCAATGCATCATCTGTGTCTTTTTTCGGGTAAATTGCAGGTTGATAATTATTTTCTGCATTATTTTCTTCTTCAGTTTTGAGGCGAACAGCAGGTTTTGTTTTGCGATAACGGTTACCCGGCTCTGGACGATTTTGTCGAACGTAAAAAAATAGTCCCGTAAGCATTATTGCTAGGAAAACAAGGGATAAAATGATCATAGTCACTCCATTCACAGACGCTGATAACAGACACTCATCGCTTCCTAGCTTGCAGAAGCGCAACACACGAGGTTACGCTTCTACAAGCTCAACTGCTTGCTTCATATCAACCGACACAATACGAGAAACACCTGGCTCTTGCATGGTCACACCCATCAAGTGATCCGCTGTTTCAATCGTTACTTTGTTATGACTAATAATTAAGAATTGCGTATCCTTCGACATTTCTTTTACTAAATGACAAAAACGGCCGACATTTAAATCATCTAATGGGGCATCAACTTCATCTAGCACACAAAAAGGCGCTGGGTTTAACTGAAACATCGCAAACATTAAAGCAATCGCTGTTAATGTTTTTTCACCGCCCGACAGCATATGAATAGTTGCATTACGTTTTCCAGGAGGTTGCGCTTTGACAACAATACCTGTCGTTAACAAGTCATCATCTGTTAACACCAACGAGGCTGAACCACCACCAAAAATACGCGGAAATAAATTTTGAAAATGTGTATTCACATTGTCAAAAGTATCTTTAAATAAATGACGCGTTTCTCGATCTATTTTTCGAATCGCATTTTGCAATATTTCTAGACTTTCCGTTAAATCGGCAACCTGGCTGTCCATATACGTTTTACGTTCACTAAGCGTTTTAAATTCATCGATAGCTGCCAAATTAATCGGACCTAAACGTTCAATTTTGCTTTGCAATTTATGAACTTTTTCTTCCCACTCAGATAAATTCGCTTCAGGCGATAATTCATTTAATACTGTTTCCAACTCGAATTGCATTTCCGCAATCTGTTCTTTTAAAGTTGTTTGACGCACAAGCGTTTCTTGTTGTGCCAGTCGCAACTGCTGCTGTTCTTCCTGCAAGCCAGACAATGATTTTGACAATCGATCACGGTTTGATTCGTATTGTTTTAATTGATTTTGTTCGGTTTGTAAACGCGATTCAATTGCATGCAAATCAGCTTCAACAGAAATTTTACTTTTTAAGCTAATTTGCAGTAATTCAGACCATTCTTTTAAAGGTGCGTCAGCGTCGATTAATTGTGTTTTCAATGTATCACGACGCTCAGTGACTTGTCCTAACTGCCTTTGATTTGAATTCATTGATTGCGTCAAGACATTCAGTTGATTTTCATTGGATGTTAATCGAATGGTTCTTTCATCCGCTTGCTGCTTTTTCATTTGCGCATCTACTCTGGCGGCAGATAAATTGGATTCTGCCTCTGCTCTGGCAGCAAAAAGAAACTCCTTTTGCGATGCTTCTAACTGTTGCGCTTCTGAAAATTGCGCAACAGTTGTGTTCGCAGCAGTTAATGCCGTTTCAGATTGCGTGATTTGTATTTCAATTTGCTGAATGTCAGATATTAAGCGGTGTTGTTGCTGGGTTAATGTTTCTAAGCGTGAACGCTTCGCACTTAAATTTGTTTGCGTTTCTGTTAACGCAGCTGTTGTTTCTTGAAAAATTTTATGTTGTGCATCGCGTGTTTCTTCCAATTGCTCTAATGTTGCTTTGGCAGACGCCTGCTGTGCTTGTAATTCAGCTAGTTTTTCTTTTTGTTCTGTAATACTGATTTGTAAATTTTTTAAATTTTTCTCACGCACTAAAAAATTTTCTTCAGTATTATGTGATTTAGAAACACGCAACCAATTATTACCCACCCAACATCCTTCACGTGTAACAATAGATTCACTTGCTTGTAATTGCGACTTTAACCGTAGCGCTTCTGATAAATTATCAGCAATGTATATACTGGATAACCAAGAGGGTAAGTTGTCACAATGCTGGATAACGGAAAGGATGGTAGGAAGGATTTTATGTGGTTCAAATTCATGCTTAGTCGCTTCCACTTGCTTACGCTCGGGGCTCTGAGCTGTCATGAAAGTCAACTGGCCTTTCGATAAATCATTTAATGCATCAGTCACCGCATCAATTGAATCAACACAAATAGCGTCAAAATAATCGCCCAGCACAGTCTCCACTGCCAATTCCCAGCCCGCATCAACGCGAATTAATTTACCCAATTGGTCACATTGGGTTAATTGTTGCTGCGCTAGCCATGATTGCGTATCAGCTTGATGATCTTGCAATTGTGCTTGCTGAAGCGCTGCTAACGAGGCTTGCTGCGCTTCAATTTTTTGTAATTCACCTTGCCCCTGAGATAAAACAGCTTGTGATTCTTGATGTACAATGCGTTGCTGCTGAATCGACTGTGATAATTGTAATAATGTGGCTTGAATGTCAGTGATTTTACTTTTTAATATATTTGTATTTTCATTCAAGGGGTTAATTTCATCAGATAAAGTACTTAATGAAACAGATGCCAATTGTGTTTGCGCCTGCGCAAGCCGATCGCTCAATTGTTTTTTCTGCGCTTCATAATGACTGATATTAGTTTTAGAAACTTCTAATTGCTGCGCTGTCGCAGACATTTGTTTTTGAAAATTATCACAATCATTTTGCGACTGACGCATGCGTTGATCTGCTTGAATCAAGACTTGATTAGCCTCATTCATCACGCGCTGTAAATCATCAGCCTGCGGTTTTAATGCTTCTATTTCATCAGTGACAATATCAATTTGTTCCGATTGTAATGCACTTTGTTGCGTTAGCTCTACCCAAAGTAATTCCGATTCTTCAAGTTCTTGTTGCCATTGTTTTAGCTGCTCTTGTTTATGCTGAATTTGTTGTTCTAAACGCGCAATTTCAGAGGCTAATCCATAAAATCTTTTTTGAACCTCATCTTTTTCATCAAGCAATGTTTGTGATTGTAACCGAGATTTCTCGATATCTGTTTCATGCTCACGCAACGCTGCTAATTGTGCTTCATAATGAACAGAAAACTGATCACTTTTTTCTTTTTTTTCGCTTAATTGATTTTCAAAATCCATCCATTGCAATGCTTTCATTTGCACATTCATTACACGTTGTTCTTGCTGCAAAAGTTTATATTGTTCTGCTGAATTCGCTTGGCGTTGTAAGTGGCGCAATTGCTTTTCTAATTCGTCACGTAAATCATTTAATCGATCACAATTTTCTTGTGTGTGACGCATACGATTTTCAGTTTCACGGCGACGTTCACGATATTTTGAAATACCCGCCACTTCTTCAAAATGTGAACGCATGTCCTCGGGTTTTGCTTCAACCAATTGTGAAATCATGCCTTGTTCAATAATCGCATAACTCCGCGGCCCCAATCCTGTACCTAAAAATAAATCGACTAAATCACGACGACGTGCAGGAACACCATTGATAAAATAATTAGACTGACCATCTCGCACCACTTCACGTCGAATTGAAATCTCTGAAAATGCAGCATACTCGCCGACAATTCGACGATCCGAATTGTCAAATGTTAATTCAACAGCGGCCCTACCCACTGGTTTTCTACCCGTTGTCCCATTAAAAATAACGTCGGACATGGATTGCCCACGCAATTGTTTTGCAGATGTTTCACCCGTTACCCAACGTAATGCATCGACGATATTCGATTTTCCACAACCATTTGGACCAACAACGGCATTCATGTGACTCATGACAGGAATTGAGGTTGCATCAACAAATGATTTAAAGCCAATCAATTGGATTCGTTTTAGCTGCATGTGATTCCGCTGTTTTAATTAATATTTTGTGGCTTTCAATTGCTCACGCTCGAGGTTCTTAAGACTACCTCATAATTTTTTGTGATTGCACTTCTTGTTGCACTGTCGCCAATGTTTTCACCCAAGGATGATTGACTTGTGCAGTACGCGGTAATTGTGCAAGTGCTAACGCTGCCTGTTTTTCAGTTGAGTATTGACCATACGTCAACATAAACCAAGGTTTATTATTTAGTTTTGTTTCAAAGTAAGCGGCAGCTGAACCCAAATGATTTTCAGCAATAAATGATTTCAAGTCACTTAATTTTTCACTTCCCATTAATTGCACGGTATATTTTCCAGCAGCACTAGAAACTGCTGGCGATGTTTGTGCTGTAATGACTTGGCTATTATTCGACATTACTGCTGATCCTGCTGCTGCCATTGTTGTTGAATTTTTTTCAACAACCGGTTTTGCATTGCTTGCCAAACGAGGATCACTTACCCGTTTAATTGATGACACGGCAGTGGCAGTTGTATTATTTGCAACGGTCGTGCTTGATTTGTTTTGAGACTGTGTTTGCTTATATGCGGGTAAATAAGTTGAGATAGGCGCCGTTGGTTTTGTCGCATTCATTTGTGTTACATCAGCAGGTTCTTGCTCTGCCACTGTGTCTGTGACACCTTGATCAGTGCCTTCTGCTGCTGCACGATGTAAGTCCGTAAAGGTTGCGCCGGTATTAATTAATGTCCATGCCTTTTTTGCTAAAGGTTGCCCTTGCGCAGCTGAGCGTTGTATCCATAAAGAAGCGGTTTGCTTATCTTGTACCGTGCCAATACCGTAATAATACATATAGCCCAATGCATATTGTGCGTCAGCACTGCCATTTTCTGCGGCACTTTGAATTTTATTAATCGAGCACTTGTATTTCATTAAGTATGGATTTGTTGAACATGCAGGCGCATAATTTGCCGATTGATTTACAGACGATGGCGTAGGATGACATCCTGTCATCAATGCTGTTAAAGCAATAACGGTTACACCCCGAACAACATGCGATTTGATTAGATCCATTTTCATCAACTTCCCTCGAGAAAATAAAGAATCTATTATAAACAAAAAAAGTCCACGGTGCCAGCAGCACCATAGACTTTTGATCGATACTTAGGGAGTTCACATTTTAGAGAGTGTACTGAAGCTAAGGCACCCAGTAGGGATACCAGCTCGATTTACAGCTTGTTGTTTTTTTCATAACAGATCCTCCTTGGTTATTTGTCGGTTCACCACGAGTTCTACTATCAAGTCTTTCACATTTTGGTCGGTTCAACATCCTTGTTAAACCTAAACTTCAAATTGCTTATGACTTAGGAACATGCTAACACACCTATTTTTTCGAGCAACAGGGTTGTAGAAAATAAATACAATTTCGTTTGTTTTTATATTTTTATGTATTACCTATTTTCAGTTGCTTATCTCATTTAATTTTCAAGGCCAATCTAAAATCAAAAGCTTGGTTATTTTAAATATATCCAATGTCTTGGAGTACGTTGAGATATTTCGCACAAGAAAGTGAGATTTCAGCGCGATGCTAAAAATCTCAGATATAACCCGGTTGCATTGGCAGACCCATCGCAGGAATCGAAGCGCGCGCTTTTAAAAAAGCGTCCACAGCCTCCTCACATTTTTCAATCTGCTGCATTAAATCCGATTGTACTATCGATGTTTCTCGCAATGCTTTAAAGCTAGCCCCAAAAACAGTCACACTTTCTTGATAAGTTGCATGCGGGTGCCCGGTTTGCGTATCAAGATCACGTGCGTCATTTTTCAATTTTGACAAGATACACTGTAAAGAATCGATACCTTGCGCTTCATTGAATTCTTCACCATGCATTGCACTGATTTTACCCCTTAAAACAACAAGCGCATCTTCAGCATGCGTTACCAAAGCAATTTTTGCAGCTGTTAACGCCTTATCGCGCGGTAAATGCCCGTTGACAACCCCTTTGCGAGCGTTAACATATTGAACTAATTTTATTTCTGCTGTGTGAATCAAGGTGCACAAATCCTCTTTTTTTTGTCTCATGTTCATCTCCTCAGGGTTGTTTGAATTACATTAATACTGTATATATTTTGAACAATCAAAACAAGCAACGTCATTTTTTGACAAATTTAGCATTTTCTTGCATGATGCCTCACACACTCGCATTCACGCTCACACTGACACTGCGCTATGCCCAGAAAATCACGCCACAAAAGAGTTTCAACTGAACTCATAACCTCTGAAATAACGCAATTGAGCCATGAAGGTCGTGGAATTGCCCATGTCAACGGAAAAACTACCTTTGTATTCGGGGCATTGCCTGCTGAAACCGTTCAATTCAAATACACAGCCATCCACCGTCAATTTGATGAGGCTGTAGTTGTCAACGTAGCTGAAAATCCTTCACCCAACCGCACCACCCCACCCTGTGCACACTTCGGCGTTTGCGGTGGCTGTAGCTTGCAACACATGACAAATGATGCACAGCGTAGGCACAAACAAAAAATATTGCTCGAACACTTTCAGCATCAGGCAAACTGTCAGCCTAAAGAAATATTGCCACCGCTTTTAGGGAATGCATTGGGCTATCGACGTAAAGCACGCTTGTCAGTACGCTATGTACCCAAGAAAAACGCTGTATTAGTGGGATTTCGTGAGCGTGGTACGCGTTATGTCGCCCTAATTAACCAATGCGAAATTTTGCATCCGGTTATTGGTCATAAAATTAAGGCTTTCAGTGAATTATTAATGCGGCTAGAAAAAAAATCTGATATTGCGCAATTAGAAATTGCCGTGGGCGATACCATAACGGCAGTTATTATTCGTCACATGTCCGAATTACCTAATCACGATATTCAATTATTAATTTCTTTTGCCAAAGAAAATCATTTACATTTTTATTTACAACCAAAAGGCCCTGAAACAATTCATGCACTTTACCCTGCTGTTCCTGAGGAATTATTTTACGAAATAGCATTAAACGATACTCAGAACCCCGAGCGTCAGCGAGTGGAAGCTGGAAATCAGCAATCAATTAGAATGTCATTCAAACCGGATCAATTTACGCAAATCAATCAAGAAATAAACATGCAAATGATTGACCGCGCCATGCAATTATTAGAATTAAAATCAACGGATCGCGTATTAGATTTATTTTGCGGCATTGGTAATTTCTCTCTACCTATTGCAAAACACTGCGCTACTGTAGTTGGTATTGAAGGTGCTGAATCTGCTATTATACAAGCGAAAAAAAATGCATTAGAAAATAATATTAATAATGCGGAATTTTACACGCAAGATTTAATTCAAGATTTGCAAAATGCGCCATGGCGTAAAAGCAAATACGACAAAGTTTTATTAGATCCAGCGCGTGCGGGCGCAAAAGAAATATTGCCCTATTTTACAACATGGAAACCACAACGCATTGTTTATGTTTCTTGCAACCCGATTACATTAGCACGTGATACTGCTGATTTAATCGCGTTGGGTTATACACTTGAAAAAGCAGGTGTGATGGATATGTTCCCACATACAGAACACGTTGAGGCGATTGCGTTGTTTGTTACAAAATAATCGAATGATTTTGCAATGCACTAGTGAATGAACACAGAAGCCCCGACGTTAGTCTGGTGCGAAAAAATATCCGTAACGCGCTGTGAAATAAAAAAAGGCCTCGCAATGAGGCCTTGTACTCATATTTAAGTTACTTTATTCGGTATAACAGTTAGCAGGTGAGAGTGGTTTGCAATCATCTTGATATTTCGGGTTGCTTTCAGAGGGCACCCATCCATTTCCGCCTAATCTGCTTGCCTTAGGTTGATAAATAAAAAAGAAAACATTGGATTGAGGCGAGCCACTATAGAAACAATATAAATAGTTTCTGTTGCTTTTTGGGGTGTTTCTGGTGGCTTGTATTGCAGTCAATGGCATATTGATTTGCTGTCCCTTGATCCCAACAGGGTCGACTTCAAATTTCCAGGATGAATCTAAGCCGGTACAAGTGGTTTTATTATTGGGTTGTACATTACAGGAAATGGTAGATGGGCAGACATTATTGGCCAAGACACTGCCAGAAACAAAAACGCTCACTACGAAAAATAAAATTTTCTTCATACTATCTTTCTCCAGTCAATTTTTTAAAGGTTTTTTTTCAGTATACTGATTTCGAGGGGGGGGGCAACTCTTTTATTGAAATATTTTATTGAAATATCGGTGATTTTGGTGATTTTGCTTCTATTTTGCATAGTTTTACCCTATAATTCATTTACAGTCCCTTGGCAACTCCTCTCCCTATGAAGTTAGGTGATGAATCCGGGGTTTTTTATGCCTGTAACATTTTGTTTTTTATCTATTTTCTCGAATAACTTCGCTTGATCCAATGCTTTTAGAATAATAAAAACCGCGTTAGCCAATTTACAACGCCAGTTTCTTTTGCCACGATTATTTCTCCAGTTTTTCAAAGAACGGGTATTAAACCAGATTTTACAACGATAGCTCAATTACTCATTGGCGCAACAGCGTTTTTCTAAATCAATGGTCATTTTTACATGCTCTATCGCGCTCAAATTTTTCAGTTTCTTCCCATGTTATTCATCATAAGTAAGATGAATGGTTGTATTTTTAACATCTAATTTTTCAGTAACTGATTTTGTAAAATGCTTTTTAAATTCAAAAACAAATGGCGCATGAATACGTTCTGCTTTTCGCTTCAACGGCTTAAATAGCATATCGCCTTGTTCCAAGAAAACCTCTGCTCCTCATCTAAAATAATCCGCGAATCTAAGCATGTAGTATTCATCAGAAAAATAATCTACAGTATTATTTAAAATATCCACTAATAAATTCAGGGGATTAAAAATGCGTAAACTAGTACCCCATAAAATTTCACATCGCCCTGTTTTTTTTGCCAGAAGTCCTGTACTGACTGGACAATCAAGTATTCACAAATCCACTGATTTTTTAAAATCGATTCGAAACCTTATTCAATCCGGAAAAAAATCATTGGTTATTTTAGATATCGATGACACGTTAATGCTGACACTGGGCTATAAAAAAACACTTGAAAAAAGGCAATCTGGCTACGCCAGTGATTTTTGGTTTAGAACGATTTGGCAACAACTCGATTTAAAATCACCTGAGTATGAAAAACTTTGCATGATGCTGGTAGCAGAATATTGTACTGTACAACAACATGTAAATCATACCACGACGCACGATGATATTTTAACCGCATTACGGGAATTAAATAGTGCAAATATTCCCTTTGTGGGCTTAACAGCACGTTCAGCTCGATTAAATGTATTCACCACACAGCGTTTGCGTGAATTAAATATTTTATTTTCTGGCTATAATGATTTTCCACTCACGTTAAAAGTTGATAAAAAAAACGTTTTAGATGACAATGCCGTTTATGCCCACGGTGTTATTTATTGTAGCGGACTTTCTAAAAAAGACTGTTTTATGGCTTTTCGAGAAACAGAAACAGGACAAAATATTTTAAAAGAAGCAAAACAAATTCTTTTTATGGATGATGGTCATCGACATTGTAAAGATATGTTAGATGGCTTATCCCAATTAGAGGTTAAACCCATCATAATTCATTACACCCATGTTGCAGACAACCTTCCGGTTGCAACGAGAGCAGAAATGCAAGCAGATGCGCATCAACTTGCGCTTGATAAACAGCTTACTTTGCATTTTAAATAGCGCAACAGTAAATTTTAACAGTGCCACTGGAGAGAGCACCAGCGACCGCGAAACTTAAACATGCAGTATATAATTTTTACCAATTTGAATTAACAATTCATAGAATTTTGCCTTGAACGAATATACTGAGGTCCTGAGTTTCGCGGTCGCTAGCGCTCTCGCTTCTCTTGGATTTGAACAAAAACTTCGTATACCTACTCAGATTGCTCAATACTTTTTTCTTTCTGTAAATCTTCAGCAATTAATAAATACATCGAAGGAACCACAAATAAGGTAAATAACGTACCGATCGAAATACCGGTTGCAATAACCAAACCAATATCAAATCGACTGATCGCACTGGCACCCACTGCAAAAATCAATGGTACAACACCTAACACCATGGCCGCAGTTGTCATTAAAATAGGCCTAAAACGAATAAAAGCAGCGGAAATAATAGCATCCAGTTTAGATTTCCCGGCGCGCTGCTCATCATTGGCAAACTCAACAATTAAAATACCGTGCTTACTAATCAATCCAATTAAAGTGACCAATCCCACTTCTGTGTAAATATTTAATGTGGCGCCACCCACACCCAGACTAACAAAAATCATCGCGCCGCAAATAGATAAAGGCACACTGATTAAAATAATTAATGGGTCACGGAAACTATTAAACAATGCAGAAAGCGCTAAATAAATAATAATCATCGCCAGAAAAAAAGTAATTATTAATGCGCTACTTTCCTGAATATATTGTCGAGATTGTGAACCGTAATCAATGGTATAACCCTGCGGCAATACTTTATCAGCAATTTGCTTAAGCGTCGCTAACGCTTGCCCCATGCTAACGTAAGGAACTGCAACAGCAGAAATGGTTGCAGAATTCAATTGTTGAAAGTGGTTAATAAATTCTGGCACGATTGTATTATGCAATGTTGTCACTGTTGCCAACGAAACAGGAAGACCCGATGCTGTATTAATATAATAATTTTGAAGTTGTTGATCAGTTAACCGTGATGCGCGATTAACTTGTGGGATTACCTGATATGATCTACCCATAAAATCAAAATAATTCACATAATTTTCACTTAAAAAATTACTAATCGAATTACCCACATTTTCCATTGTTAAGCCAAACTGCGCAATTTTATCACGATTAATCATAATTTTAGTTTGTTCTTGATCGTATTTTAAATCAGGATCTATATATAAAAACTCACCTGTTTCTTGCGCACGCTTAACAATAGTTTGCGTTACAGTATTTAAATTTACAAATGGATCTGTTGTTTGAATAACAAATTGAATCGGCAAACCGCTGCCACCACCCGGTAATGATGCTGGCTGAAATAAAGCGACTTTCGCACCAGAAACAAGGCTGTTAATTTGTTTTTGTAAAATAGGCTGCAATTGATTGGTTGTTTTATTACGTTGATCCCAGGGTAATAACACCATGCCACCAATACTATTATTTAAGGACGGCGCATTATTTGCACCACTCGTACCATTAATTTGAAAAGTATTTTGTGTTTCTGAGTAGCTTGAAAAAATATTAGCAACTTGCTTTGAATAAATAGCCATTTGATCAATTGATGCATTCGCTGACGTAATGGTCTGCGCCATAATAATACCTTGATCTTCTTGTGGCGCTAACTCAGATGAAGAAGAAGCAAAAAGATAAATATTACTCAGTAAAATAACAACTGCAAATACAATCACAACGGGCAAAAACTGTAGTACGCGTTTTATGCCGTTATGATACTTTGTAGTCATATATTCGATTTGATTATTTATAAACAATAAAGCACGATTCTCTGTTTTCTCAACATGCGGCTTTAACAGACGAGAACACATCATCGGAGATAAAGTTAATGCAATCACAGCAGAAACCGTCACCGCAGCTGCCAAGGTAAAAGCAAATTCTGTAAATAACGCACCGGTTAATCCACCCATAAACCCAATCGGCAAATAAACTGAAATTAAAACAACGGTAATGGCAACAATCGGTTTTGTTAATTCTTTTGCACTCATTAAGGCTGCTTTAAAAGGGGTTACACCATCCTCAATATGGCGATGCACATTTTCAACAACAATAATCGCATCATCAACCACCAAACCAATTGCCAACACCAAAGCCAAAAGCGTTAATAAATTAATTGAATAACCTAAAGCCAGCATAATAAAAAATGTACCCACGATAGAAAGTGGAATGGCAATAATTGGAATGATAAGCGAACGAAATGAAGTTAAAAATAAAAATACAACAACAGTTACGATACCAAATGCTTCGATAAGCGATTTAATCACTTCTTTAATAGAACTGTTAACGAAACTACTGGCATCATAAACAATCATCCCATTCAAACCATTGGGTAATTCTTTTTGTGTTTCAGCAAATACTTTTTTGACATTATCAATAACCGTCAACAAATTAGCAGATGGCGCCACCGTAATACCAATATAAACAGCGGATTTATTATTAAAAGTAACCATTGTGTTGTAATTTTGTGAACCCAGAGTGACATTGGCAATATCTTTTAAACGAATAATGGCGCCATTTTTTGCTTCAATCACCATGTTTTTAAAATCATTTAGCGATTCTAACGAAGTGTTGGTGTTGAAATTTAAAATAAAAGTTTGGCCATCTGTCCTGCCAGCGGGCGTGACAAAGTCGTTTTCAGTTAAAATCTTTCCTACATCAGCAGCGGTTAAACCATAACCTGCTAATTTATTGGGGTTAAGCCATGCACGTACTGCAAATGCATTATTCCCGAGAATTTGTGCTGTTTGAACACCGTGAACCGCTTGTAATTTTGGCTGAACAACACGCAATAAATAATCATTGATTTGATTGCTCTTTAAAAAATCACTGTAATAACCCAAATACATCGATGCAATACTTTGACCAACGGTTACTTGCAACGTAGGTGTTTGTGAATTAGCGGGTAATTGGTTCAGTACTGAATTTACTTGTGTATTAATTTCGGTTAATGCTTTATCCGCATCGTAATTTAATAATAAATTTACTTGAATATTACTGACATTTTGTCCACTGCTGGATGTCATATAGTCAATACCATTGGCTTGCGCAATCGCATTTTCAAGCGGTGAAGTAATAAAAGCAGAAATGGTTGCAGGATCAGCACCAATAAAATTAGTAGAAACTGTGACAACAGCACTTTGAATAGTGGGATATTGCTGAATGGATAATAATCCAAGCGAACGAATGCCCAATACCAATATCAATAGGCTAAGCACAATCGATAATACAGGACGCCTGATAAATATATCCGTTATATTCATTATCGTTCCTTCACAACAGGATTAGGATTATCTGATGGCATTACGGTATTATCAATTACCACAAAACTGCCATTTTTTAATTTTAATTGCCCTGATGTCACAACCACATCACCCTCTTTAATGCCTTTTAAAACGGCAATTTGATTGCCGCGTGTCACACCGGTCTCAACAAATTGTTGTTCTGCTTTCCACACGATTTTGCCATTGTGTTGCTGATTTGTTTTTTTCAAAACATAAACCAACGAACCATAAGGATTAAAAGTAACTGCCATCACCGGCAAAGTAATATATGTTTTCGGTTTATCCACACTAAATGACACATTGGTAAACATACCCGGCAATAGAATTTCCTGTGTATTTGGCAAGGTTGCTTCGACTTCAACATTACGCACATCCGTATTCACAATCGGATTAATTGTTGTAATTTTACCTGTGAATGTTTTTCCAGGCAGTCTATCTGTTGTCACTTGAACGACTGCACCAACAACAGCTTTTGGAATTTCTTGTTGCGGTAAATAAAAATCAACATAAATTGGATCGAGCGTTTCAAGATTAACAACTGTTGCACCACTATCAATAAATTGCCCAGGATTAACGGCAGAAATGCCCAGTTTTCCGGTAAAGGGCGCACGAATGATTTTTTTATCAATCGTTGCTTTTTGTTCTTCAACCGACGCTGCTGTGCTTTGCATATTCGCATAATCTGTATCCAGCTGCTCTTTGCTGACTGCACCAAAACTGTATTGCACTTTATCCCGGTTATACGTGATTTTATCAAGCGATGCTTGCGCCTGTAATTCATGCAATTTAGCAATATCAGGTGCAATATCCAATCTAACCAATACATCCCCTTTTTTGACATTAGCCCCTGGCGTAAAATCAATTTCAACAATCATGCCTGCAAGTTCTGTTGTGACGTTAACCCCTTTAACCGTACGCGTACTACCCACTACATCGATTGTTGATCCCCATTCTGTGGAAACAGCGGGCATAGCACTAATTGTGACAACAGGATTTTTAAACTGCATTGAAATTTTCTTTTCTTCGTGAAAAATAAATTTCTTAAATGCCACGATTGCGCCGAAAAAAACAAGCAGACAAATAATAGTAATTAACATGGGTTTTTTCATTTGCGTTAAATCCTTATACAGTAATCTTTAACAGTGCCAATGGAAGCAAGAGCGCAAGCGACTGCGGAACTCAAGCGTTGATTATATTTGTTTAAGGCAGGATCCTATCAATTATTAACCTAAATTGATAAAAATTATATACTGCCTGTTTAAGTTTCACGGTCGCTTGCGCTCTCGTTTCCATTGGCTTCGAATAAACTCCATTATTGAGAATTACCTGGTTGTGGTAATTTAAACTGACTGCCAAACTTAAGTTTATTTATATCATAATTATTAATGGCGTTATTATGCCACCAACCGCCACCTAAAGATTGATAAAGCGCTGCCGTATCCGCATAACGTGCTGCTTGTGCTTTTACCGTTGATAAAACAATTTGCTGATATTTTTCTTCTGCTTGCAATACGGATAAATAATTTTGACCACCTACCTTATATTGTTTTTTTGTTAAATAAAAAGTTTCATAGGCACTTTTTTCAGCATACGTTTGTTTATTTAATTCATCTGCATCATATTGAATCGCACGCAATGCATCTGCTACATTTTTAAATGCTGTCAATACAGTTTGTTCGTATTGCGCCCTAGCCTGATTTAATGCTTCAATGGCTGCTTTTCTTTGCATAATTAATTGACCGCCATGGAATAACGGCTGCGCTAAACCCAAACCATAATTCCACGTTTGATTGGCCGCACTGAAAAATGCTGTCGTCGTCGTTGATAACCAGCCTGATGCAGCACTCAATGTTAGTTGCGGCAATAAATTTGCCGTCGCCACACCCACTTGTGCACTGGCTGCATGCAATAATGCTTCTGAGGCTTGAATATCAGGACGCTGCGTAATCATGTTAGAAGGTAAACTAACAGGCAATGTTTGCGGCAATACAATTTTATTTAATGATAATTTCAACAAAGAATTATCACTTGTTTGTCTGCCCTCAAGTACGGCCAATGCATGTTGCTCTTCACTCAATGATTTTTGTAAAGGCGGCAATGTCGCTTGTGTTTGTGCTAATAATGTTTGTTGCGTTAATACATTTTCAACACTCACTCCACCCGCTGCCAATTGTTTTTTCGTTATAGTCAGAACAGCTTGTTGCTCTGAAATTAAATTTTTTGTGGCTTTAATCTGTTCTTGCAAAGAGGCAATGGTAACCGAGGTGGTGACAATATTGGTTGTTAAAGTAATATAAACACCCAGCATTTCATAACGTTGATAATCTGCTTGTGCAGCATAGGCTTCAACTTGACGTCGTGATGCACCCCAAATATCCAACAAATAGGTCGCCTGAAAATTCACGTTATAGATATTGAAAGTCGAAGGTGCAGTATTGACGCCATAAGCAAGACCAGAACCCTGTGTAGCGCCTGCAATACCTGACATATTTACTTGTGGCAACAATAAACCACCCGCTTGTGCATACAGCGTATCATTTGCTTCACGCAACGCTGCTTTTGCTGCTGCCAAATCTTGGTTATTTGCAAGTCCTTGCACTATTAATTGATTCAATTGCGATGAGTGAAAAATCCGCCACCAATCGCCTTTTAAGTCTTGATCAAAAACAAAATGCTGTGATTTACCTGCGTTTTCTAGTTGCGGTGTACTGATTGTTTTTTTAGGTAGTGGTAATGTTGTGTATTTCAGGGTTTTTGGCGGGTTTTGAGGGTGAAAATCAGGGCCAACACGCATGCAGGCAGTCAGGGAAAACAAGGTCGCGCTTGATAGAAAAAATGCTTGCCACAATAAACGATGGTAGTTAATCAATGGCGAGCTTCCCTGTTCACGATACAAAGTTACATTTTAGGCAGCACCCGGAAGTTATGCAAGCAGTCTAGTATCGTTTCTCAATAAGTATTGGTATACTTTATTGATGCAAAAAACCTCAAGATTTGGAGAGTGTCATTATGAACAAAGCCACTATAGTCAGTCTGATGTTCTTAACGCTAGGACCTATCGCAATAACACACGCAGCGACACCAACCTCAGATCCTTGCTTACAAGTAGCCCCTAATCCAACCGAAGGCTCTTGCCCAAGAAAAGGAGGTTGGTGTATTTTGGGTTATGGCAGTCCCTATTACAACAACTATATCGCACTGAACGCATGTAAAGATTACACTCAGGATGTTGTGTTTTTATGCATTCAAGGTCGTGGAAATCAAAGAGGATATATTCACGCTGCAAAATCTAAGCATCAGCGTAACAACAGCGCAGGATTTTCCTTTAATGGTCAATTTAATGCGCAAGGCACTGCACAATGTGCAGCCGGTTATGCAAGCAACATAAATGTTATTTATCCGGCCGGAAAATATCCGTATAAATAATCCTGACTTTCCAGTTGTACGACTTATTTCGTACCTGTTCCCAGGATAATATGATTACAGCAATGTCCGCTAAGCCTGAATCTTAGAGAATTTTCAGATTTGAGATGAGATTGAATGTTCTTTAGCGGGAGCACCTGATACGATTATGCAAGAAAATACCGCACTCATCCAACAAGCATTGGCATTTGCATCCCGTTATGGAAAAGAATCTGATGGGCTGGCGATGGCAAATATCTTACGTGAATTGCATTGCGATAGCACAGCCATCGCTGCTGCGCTTATTTACCCCGCCATTTTTCACAATCCACTATTACGAGAAAAACTATCCGCACAATTTGCTAAACCGATTTGTAAAATAATTTTGGGTGCGCTGCAAATGGAAATCACACAGCATGTGCGTCAAGATAAAACCGATAAAAATAAAATTACCGGGCAAGAAAATCAAATTGATAATTTACGTAAAATGATGCTAGCAATGGTGGATGATATCCGTACCGTATTATTAAAATTAGCAGAAAGATTGGTTATTTTGCAAAATTTAAAACAAGCAGAACCCGAGCTACAAAAAAAAATTGCACAAGAAACGATAGATTATTATGCCCCACTGGCTAACCGCTTAGGGGTTGGCCATTTAAAATGGCAACTTGAAGATTATGCGTTCCGTTATTTACACCCTACAGATTATCACGCTATTTCAGAAGCATTACACATGCGTAGAACAGACCGTGAAACGATCATCCAAAATATGATTGCCGAATTAAAAGTATTACTTAAAAAAAATGAATTGGAAAATAATGAAATTTCAGGTAGAGCAAAACATATTTATAGTATTTATCGTAAAATTCAAAAAAAGCAAACCCGTTTTGAACACATTTACGATGCCAATGCTGTTCGAATTTTAGTGTCAACCGTAACCGATTGTTACACTGCATTAAGTTGTGTACATGAAAAATGGGTGCCCATTGCCGCTGAATTTGACGATTATATTGCAAAACCCAAACCCAATGGTTATCAGTCAATTCATACTGCGGTGTTAATTAACAATGCACCCATTGAAATTCAAATACGCACATTTGAGATGCATGAAAAAGCAGAATTAGGATTTGCTGCGCATTGGAAATACAAAGAAAATAAAATTATTAATGATACCGATGAACAAAAAATCACATTACTCAGAGAATTATTAGATTGGCAAAAAAATAC
>MGXX01000048.1:0-22206 GCA_001801515.1 Gammaproteobacteria bacterium RIFCSPHIGHO2_12_FULL_38_11 | reverse complement strand
AATAAATACTGTTTTAGTACCGTTAACCTATCGCTTAAAAACAGGTGATCACATTGATATTTTAACCACAAAAGAAAACAACCCCAGTCGCGACTGGTTGCGCGCTGATTTTGGATTTTTAAAAACAAATCATGCGAAACAAAAAGTAAAACAATGGTTTAAAAAACAAGATTATTCAAAAAATTTAACTGAAGGTTTATTAATTTGGGAAAAAGCATATCAACAAAAGGGGTTGCAAAAATCAGACATCAATAAAATGCATGAGCAATTCAATTTAAAAAATACTGACGCGCTATTTGTAGCACTGGGTGCAGGCGAAATAAAACTACCCGTTATTTTAAATAAATTAACGTTAATTCATAAACCCAAAAACGATATTATTATTACAGAAAAAGACAAATTAAAAAATAAATCTTTTGGTAATGAATTTTCCGTTCAAGGATCAAAACATTTATTGACGCAAATTGCACATTGCTGTCATCCCATTCCGGGCGATGTCATTATTGGTTATATTACACAAGGCCATGGTATTACCGTTCATCAGAAATATTGTTGCAATATTCAAGACATGATTCAAAAAAGACCGGAACGTTTAATCGATATTACCTGGGAAAATACTGAGAAAAAAAATTATCGCGTTACTTTATCCATTCATGCTGATGATCAGCATGGATTATTACACGATATTTCAGGTGTTATAACACAACAAAATTTATCTATTTTAGCGGTACAATCGCATGCGCACACTGAAAACAATACCGTTACACTTGAGTTAACACTTCAAGTAAATAATTTAATAATATTAGATGAACTGTTTAAAAAGCTTAAACAGGTGCGTGGGGTGATTGCAGTTGTGCGGAAGTAATCCTAGTACGCCACAATATGCAAATAACAAGAGGTAAGCATGAAACCACAAACAAGCAATCAACAATTTTCTGTTAAAAAATCACTGACGCTTTATTTTATTGCTTCAGCTTTTTTGATATTTGAAATGGCAGTTCAAGTATCTCCCAGCGTGATGACAACGCAATTAATGCAGCATTTACAGATGAGCGTCTTTGGATTAGGCATCATGTCTGGCTGCTATTTTTACAGTTATACTGCGATGCAAATTCCCTCTGGTATTTTGCTTGATCGTTTTAATCCCCGCTTTGTGATGGTTTCTGCCATCCTGACTTGTGTGCTTGGCTGCGTTTTATTGGGAAGTGCTTCGACTATGTTAATGGCTTGTTTTGCGCGCTTGTTAATGGGTTTTGGTTCTGCCTTTGCTTTTGTTTCTGTTTTGGTTGTAACTGCTGATTTATTTTCATCGCGCCATTTTGCAGTGATGACAGGCATGACGCAAATGTTGGCGGCGCTGGGTGCTATGTCAGGACAATTGCCAGTGCACTTTTTGGTAACTACCCTAGGCTGGAGAAACACATTATTTGTATTTGCCATAATAGGTACTGTAATCGCCACATTGGTTTTTTATTTTTTACACTATAAAAGAATAGATACTCACACCCTTTTAAATAACAATATTAATATAAAAGCCATTTTGCGCAATAAACAAACTTGGTTTGTTGCTATTTATGCCTGCTTATTGTGGGCGCCGATGTCGGCTTTTACCTCACTCTGGGGTGTACCCTTTTTAAAAAACATTGATCACTTGTCAGCAGCCAATGCCGCATTTTTTTGCTCCTTAATGTGGATTGGTTTAGCGATTGCCAGCCCATTACTCGGGTTTTTATCAACACGTGCGCATAACCGAAAATTATTTTTAATCTTATCTGCTGGTTTAGGCTTATTTTGTTTTTCTATTATTTTATTTTTTAAACTAAAAGGGCTAATGCTTGCAGCGCTATTATTCTTAGCGGGCGCTGCCTGTTCTGGACAAGCATTGAGTTTCACGGTTGTAAAAGAAAACAATCACCGCAGCGTAGCCGCTTCGGCTATCGCATTTAATAATATGGCTGTCGTTATTTCTGGTGCATTATTTCAGCCATTTGTTGGATGGCTGCTCAATGAAACAGGCAATTACCGTTTATCATTATCAATCGTTTTAATTGCTTATTTACTTGGATTTTTGATGGCGGTGTTTGGCATTACAGAAACTGCATTAAAACGTCAAGTGGAACGGCAATAATAATATTTCATCGCCCAAGGCATGTAATTTACGTTCAAGAATATACGTCATACCATTATGTAAAAAACGTTTAAACCAAGTGTCTTTTTGAAAACTCATTTGACTGGCAAAAAACATATGATTGGGGAACTTTTTTCCTGTTGTTTGACAAAGTGTCACTAAATTTTCAACGACATCACTGCCAAAATCAGAAAAACGCGTTGCCAATAAATTTTTTTGCTGGCAATACATAACAAAATAATCCAAACGCTCGTTCACTTCTTTCGTCATTCGTTTTAATGCGCGCTTTCCACTAAAACTCTTAATATCAACCTGCCCCACGCCAACAAAAATAAAATTCGTAAAATTAGAGGGGAAATTTTTCAAAATCCATTGTAAAGAGTGCATGCCGGTAATTTTATCAGTGATAAATAAAATCGCGGTTCTTTTCTCAAAATCAAGTTCATTTTCAACAAGGTCAATATCATTGAGCGGCAATACCAATCCACGATGCCGTTCGCGCAATTCTCTGCCAACCCAACGATAATGTCTTCTAACAAAATAACAAAAAGAAATAACAACACAGGTAACCATAATCGTCACGTAACCGCCCTCAAAGAATTTACTGACGAGCACAACACACAATACAAACGAGGTGACAATAAATCCCAATAATGACATCGCACATTTTATCCACCAATCTAGCGTATTTTTACGATTACTCAACCAATGGGAAAACATGCCGAGTGTTGTTAAACTAAATGTGATAAATACGTTAATACTATATAAAACGACAAGCCAGCCGACATTACCACCGCTGAGTAATAAAATAATTAATGCCGCAACACCATAAAAAATAATACCCTGGCTATTGACCAAACGACTTGATAATAATTGAAAACGCCTCGGCAACCAAGTATCAGCAGCCATATTTGCCAACACTGTTGGACCTGCTAAAAAACCCGTATTGGCAGCAACAAATAAAATACCCGCTTCAAATATCATAGTAATAACAACGCCCATGTGAGCTGATTTTGAATGGCCTAAAATATCAGAAAATACAACATAGTTTAATGTTTGCCCCTTTACAGGTGAGACGTGATACAACATATACAATAAAGTAATACCCCCAGCAACCACAGCAAGTGAAGTCGCCATATACAACATCGTCATCTTTCCTGTTTTAACACGCGGCTCCACCAGTTTATTGACATTATTGGAAACAGCTTCGATACCAGTATAAGTACCACTCCCTAATGAATAGGCATGTAAAATAAAAGCAAGCATTAATAGCGGTCCGATATGACTGGATAGTTCATGCGCTTGATGAAATGACTGATGCATTACCTGCGACATCGACTGACTATGCATAGCAATACCATAAATAATTAAAGCGAGCGTAGTGAAGACAAATCCCAAAAATAAGGGCATAACAACACGAATCGATTCTTTCATACCACGAAGATTTAAAAAAATAAAAAGAATGATGACTGAAAATTCCATCGGCAATTCAGTGAATTGTAAATTGACTGGAAAAAAACTATATAAAGCCTGCACACCACTGGCCGTTGAAATGGCAATCGTTAAAATATAGTCGATAATTAATGCAGAGCCTGAAATAATGCCCGCCATTGGCCCCAATAATTGACTCGCCACTTTATATCCACCACCACCACTGGGAAATAATTCAACAACCTGGTTGTAACTCAATGCAATAACAAAAATAGAAATGATCGTACCCATTACGACAAATAAAGTTAAATAGGGGTACTGGCCCAATGCACGATACGATTGTTCTGGACCATAACAAGAGGAAGAAAGTGCATCTGCACCTAATCCAATCCACGCAAAAAAAGAAATCAAGGCTGTTTTTTTAAATAAGTCTGCTTTAAAAGGGTCTAGCGGTCTGCCAATGAATCTACGTATCATAATTAAATTGCCCTATCCTTTCCATGCGCTTGCGCTCGGGGCTATCAGTTTATTTATAATGTTTTGTAACGATGTATTCGGGCAAGCAATGCCAGTAACCAGCCAATCATAAAGCGTCGGATCTTCTTCTTGCAATAAAGATAAAAATAATTTTTTTTGATCTTCAGGTAAAGCATCATAATGATGATCAAGAAATTGTTGAAAAATAAAATCAAGTTCCAACATGCCACGACGACATTGTTGCTGAACATAACTCATCTTAATTCACCATAATCATCACCCACATGCTGTGATGCATAATTTTCAAAACGGGTATATTGACCAAGAAATGTCAGGCGAAAATCACCGATCGGTCCATTACGTTGTTTACGAATAATAATTTCTGCACTGCCCTTATGGGGGCTATCTTCGTTATAAACTTCGTCGCGATAAATAAAAGCAATGACATCTGCATCTTGTTCAATCGCACCTGATTCACGCAAATCAGACATCACCGGTCTTTTATCGGTACGTTGCTCTAATCCACGGTTTAATTGTGACAAAGCAATCACAGGGACATTAAATTCTTTGGCAATGCCTTTTAATGCGCGCGATATTTCCGAAATTTCATTGGTACGATTTTCACGTGAGCCTGAGCTCGTCATTAATTGTAAATAATCAATGACAATTAAACTTAATCCACCGTGTTTACGCGCGACACGTCGTGCACGCGTACGCAGTTCCAAAGGGGACAGTCCACCAGTGTCATCAACATAAAGTTTTGATTCAGATAACATGGAGACAGCAGAAGTCACGCGTGGCCAGTCAGCATCAGTTAATTGACCTGTACGTACTTTGTGTTGATCAATACGCCCTAAAGAGGAAATCATACGCAATGCCAATTGTTCCGCTGGCATTTCCAAACTAAACACCATTACTGGTTTTTCTTGTTTAAGCGCTGCAAATTCAGCGATATTCATCGCAAAGCTGGTTTTACCCATGGAAGGGCGACCCGCAATAACAACCATATCACCTGCTTGCAAACCTGAGGTCATTTTATCAAAATCAGCAAACCCTGTTGAAACACCTGTTAACGCTCCCTTAGTTTCTTGCAAGAGAAGCAGGCGGTCATTGGCTTTTGATAACAAATCTGCAATAGCAATAGGACCTGCGCCACGTTGTTGATGCTCTGAAATTTTGTAGACCAAGCGCTCAGCATGGTCCAACAATGCTTGCGAATCGCGGCCATCAGGATTGAATACGCTATCTGTCACATTGGTGCCGACAGAAATTAATTGGCGAAGGATAGAACGCTCGCGCACGATATCAGCATAAGCAACAATATTTGCAGCAGACGGCGTGTTTTGCGCCAATTCATAAAGATAGGCTTCACCTTCAGTCAACAGAGAAAGTTTATTTTCAGATTTTAAGGCTTCAGCAATAGTAAGGACATCAAAAGGTTGATTGCGGGAAATTAATTTTAGGATCGCATCGAAAATAGCACGATGATCTCCACGATAAAAATCATCAACAACAATGCGGTCAGCAACTTGATCCCATGTGCGATGATCCAGCATCAAGGCACCCAAAACTGACTGTTCCGCATCAACAGAATGGGGCGGTACCTTGGCTGGATTTCTGAGCATCGGTGATTTTTCTAAGGTAGTATTCATCATTGTGTACTCCATTTAGAGAGAATCAGTGTTGTAATTTAATTTTTAATCCACAATAATTTTATACTGATCCCCGATATCCCTCATTTCCAATTACTGCTTCGCCTCAGTATTCACAATAACCTTTATTTTAGCACTGACTTCACTATGAAAATGCACATTGATACTATATTCACCCAACGCACGAATAGGTCCTTCAGGCATTTCAACTTCGCTTTTTTCCAATCCCTTTCCAGAATCGGTGACCAGTTTAGCAATATCGCGTGGTCCGATTGAACCGAATAACTTTCCTTCATCACTTGCTTCTGCTGTTATTGTGACAGTATGTCCCTCGAATGAAGCTGCGCGCGCTTGTGCTGCCGCAAATATTTCCGCCGCAATTTTTTCTAATTCTGCACGGCGTTTTTCAAATGCCAAAACATTATTCGCTGTTGCCTGAAGCGCTTTACTGCGTGGTAGTAAAAAATTACGCGCATAACCCGCTTTTACATTCACTTGATCACCCACATTGCCTAAATTAATTACCCGTTCTTGTAAAATTACCTTCATAAAATACTCCAGTCAAAAATAAAAAAGCGATCAATGATGATCAGCAACACTCAAACCCCATTTTCTAAAACCAAAAAACACATCCGTAAAAGCAAACAGGCTTAAAACCGATACTACAATCGCAGGCAGAAAAAATAAACCCAAATACATTAAAATCAAAACATAAATCAAATGCTTTTTTTGTTGTGCGAAAAAATGCATTAAACTCAAACCTGCAATAAAAAAAGGCAGTAAAGCTGATGGAAATGCATCTATTACCATTGATTTTTTAAATAATGCAAAAACCAATAAAAACAGCACTAATACAAGGGAGATTATGCTAACGCGAATTTGTATAAATTCTTTTGCAAAAGCACCTGGATTAAACAACGAATATTGCCAAAAACGCGCAATAATCAGCTGCAATATCAATGTTCCTGTAGCATAAAAAAAAACTATCCCCGTTGCCATCGGCACTAAAAAAGCGGTTAGTTGCGCGGCAGTTAGTTTAATATGTGAATGTGCTTCCAATACCAGCGGGTTGATGTAAGCCAATAATTCTGTTTTCCACCATGCTTGCAAATTTGGAAAAGCCAGATGGAGCAAAATAATCAATACCACACCAAACAAAGCAATGCCTTCTAACAGCAAGCCCCACGCGTGAAAACGGCGCAGTACAACTGCAAAAACCCACATAAAAATACATCGAAACAACAATACATCAAATAAGCCAACTCTACGCAATGCAAATAATGCAATGGGGGGCAACGCAATCCACGCTAACAACCACAAGCCAGATTTGGGGCCCCTTTGTAAGGTAATCAACCCCACAATAATGACCGCAATAATACCCGTTGGGAAATTAAATACGGACAACAGAGCGCATATAAACGCAGTAATAATTGCGTTTCGCTCTTTCACCAATAAAAATTTTCCAATGCTATTCACAAAACAACTCGTTTTAATGCGTATCTGAATAAGGCAATAGCGCTAAATAACGCGCCAGTTTAATTGCACGCGCCAATTGACGTTGATAGCGTGCTTTTGTACCTGTGATACGGCTAGGCACAATACGTCCTGATTCCATTATATATTCTTTTAGCATTTCAACATCTTTGTAATCAATTTCAGTAATTTCTTGCGCTGTGAATGCGCAGAATTTTGTACGTTTAAAATAAATTGCCATTATCAAGATTCCTATTCGTTTTATTGTTTCAAGGTGATTTATTCTTCATTCCGATCGTCAGAATGGCGTCGTGGGCGACTATTTTGTTCATTTGCTTTTTTTACCATTGGAGACTGACCCGTAACCGCATGATCCATACGCAAAATTAAATTGCGAATGACCATGTCGTTAAAACGAAAAGCAGTTTCAATTTCAGCAAGCACAGCCTCAGAACATTCGATATTCATCAAAACGTAATGTGCTTTATGCACTTTATTAATTGGATAAGCTAATGGACGACGACCCCAATCTTCCAGACGATGCATTTTACCAGCACCACTTTTGATTATGCCTTGATAACGTTGAATCATAGAAGGTACCTGACCACTTTGATCAGGATGTACTAAAAAGACAATTTCGTAATGTCTCATGATATCCCCTTTTGGTTTATAGCCCCCCGCATAATTACAGTGGAGCAAGGTTGAAACAGCGCGTATTCTATCACGACAAACATGAAGTGCAATGAAAATATGTCAAGGGGAGTGTGAGTACAAAGAAAATAGGGGTAGAATTAAGGAAACCAAAATACACTCTAAAGGTTTCTCAATGATATTATCCGAAGACCACAGCGACGCTACCTATCAAATTCAATCCGTTTCAGCACAGGCAATTAAAATTAATAATAAAACTTATTCGCACAGTTTAATTATTTCGCCTGAAAAATTAATTCCTGATTGGCACCCTACTTCACTCGATACACTAACTGATGAAGATCTATTATTATTCTTAGCGTTTAATACCGACATTATTTTACTGGGAACAGGTGCACGCAGTATTATCCCCCCCACAAAAAAATTAGCTTGTTTGCTTGAAAAACAATTTCACATTGAGTGCATGAACACAGCCGCTGCTTGTCGCACCTACACACTACTGATTTCTGAGGGCCGGAAAGTAGTAGCAGGATTAATAATATGAGACTTGCCATAGCCCAACTCAACTTTCACGTCGGTGATATTTATGGAAATGCCGAACGCATTATTGAAGAAACAAATAAAATTACCAAGCAACACCTTGTCGATTGTGTTATTTTCCCAGAATTGGCGTTAACCGGCTATCCGCCTGAGGATTTATTATTTCGTCCTGGTTTTGAAAAGCGTTGTCAAAAGGCCTTACTACATATTGAAAAAAACATTGGGGAAACAGCTATTATTATTGGCTATCCTGAACGTCACGGTAATTTACTTTACAACAAAGCGGCTTTTATTCAGGGCGGAAAAATAATGGCTGATTATGCCAAGCAAGAACTTCCTAACTTTACTGTTTTTGATGAAAAACGCTATTTTACGCCAGGACTTAAACCCTGTGTATTCGAAATTAATAATATTAAAGTTGGACTGTTAATTTGCGAAGATATTTGGCATACCAATCCCATAAAACAAGCTAAAAATGCAGGTGCAGAATTAATTATTACGATAAATGCATCGCCATATGATAAAAATCAAATTCGTGCACGTGAAACTATTTTAAAACAGCGGACTACTGAAACACAACTTCCTATTATTTATGCAAATATCATTGGCGGACAAGATGAACTGGTATTTGATGGCGGATCAATGGTTATTGATGCCAATGGCGATCGCTGTCAACAAGCACGCTATTTTGTTGAAGATATAATGATTGTTGAAATAGAAAAAAATAATAATCTTATTCAAATAAAACCCAAAAAATTACCTGAACGCGTATCACAAGAAACACAAATATACGAAGCACTAAAGCTGGGTGTTCGTGACTATATTTTTAAAAATAATTTTCCAGGCGCTATTATTGGCTTGTCAGGTGGCATTGATTCTGCATTAACACTTGCCATTGCATCCGATGCCATCGGTGCTAACAATGTCATTACCTTAATTATGCCGTCACCCTTTACCGCGCAAATGAGCATTGATGATGCGATAGCTGAAGCCAACGCACTAGGTGTAAAATATCATATTATTTCAATTAGCACCTTACTTAGTAATTATTTAGAAACACTTACTCCTATTTTTAACAATAGAATAGCCGATACGACAGAAGAAAATATACAAGCGCGCATTCGCGGTACGTTGTTAATGGCTTATTCTAATAAATTTGGCAATATTGTTTTAACAACAGGGAACAAGAGTGAATTGTCAGTCGGTTATGCAACACTTTATGGTGATATGGCTGGCGGGTTTTCTGTTTTAAAAGATGTTCCTAAAACACTGGTTTATACTCTATCGCGTTATCGTAATCATTTAAATTCTGTTATTCCTGAACGTGTTTTTACACGTGCGCCAACAGCAGAATTAAGACACGATCAAACCGATCAGGATAAATTACCACCCTACGACATTCTCGATGAAATCCTAGAAAGATATATCGAAAAAGATCAAGAGCCCTCACAAATTATTGCAGCCGGTTTTAATAAAGAAACAGTAGATAGTGTGGTGAGAATGATTAATTTTAATGAATATAAACGAAGGCAAGCACCCATCGGCATTCGCCTTACACAACGCGCCTTTGGAAAAGATCGACGATACCCCATCACGTCAGGGTATACACGGACGAATAAATATTTTTAGGAACATGTCCAAGTTATTTCGTACATGCTCCTTATGAATTTTGAATTAATAATTCTGCGATTTGAACAGCATTTAACGCTGCACCCTTTCGCACATTATCACATACAATCCATAAATTAAGGCCATTTTTAAATGAAATATCATTGCGAATTCGGCCAACAAAAACTGCATCCTGATTTGCAGCATGCGTCACAGGTGTTGGATAATCATCGCCATCAACGACAATAACCCCCAGGGTTTTTTCTAATATTTTTTTTACTATTTTCGCATCAGCAAATTTTTCTGTTTCAATATGAACGGCTGCGCTATGTCCAAAAAAAACAGGGACCCTGACAGCTGTTGCATTCACCAATATATTTTTATCATTCATTATTTTTTGTGTTTCCCAGACCAATTTCATTTCTTCTAACGTGTAACCATTATCGGAAAAAGAATCTATTTTCGGAATCACATTAAAAGCAATTTGTTTTTCTAATGCGGTGTTTTTAATTTCCTGAGCATTTAATAAATTGGCTGTTTCAGTGGCAAGCGCTTCTATACCTTGTTTTCCAGCACCAGAAACGGATTGATAGGTGGCAATATTAATACGCTTAATACCAAATGCATCGTAAATCGGCTTGAGCACAACTACTAATGGAATTGTTGAGCAATTGGGATTGGCAATAATATTATTATCGAGATAGTTTTTTAATGCCTCTGGATTAACTTCAGGCACGACCAATGGAATAGCATTATCATTTCGAAATGCAGTTGATTTATCAATTACCCTACACCCCGCTTTTGCCGCAATAGGTGCATATTTTAATGAAGTATCGGCACCTGCCGCAAAAAAAGCAATATCGACTTTTGCGAAATCAAAACGAGAGAGTGCTTCAACGATAATTGCTTCATTGCGAAATACAAGCGATTGTCCGACGGACTTTTCGCTTGCTAAAGCAAATAGCTTTTCAACAGGGAAATCGCGTTCTTCCAATAAAACCAATAATGTTTCACCAACCAACCCAGTTGCACCTACGATGGCGATGTTAATTTTTTTTGACATAATTTTTCGATCCTTATTATCGTATCCGCTCCAAATTTCAGGGGAATGATTCGTGTTATTGCACCAATAGAAAAGTGTCAGTGTCAGTGTCAGTAGCGCATACTGACACTCACAGTGTCACTGGCAACAGCAGCGCTTGCACGTAGTTCATATCCCGTTATAATTACCTATTTAACTACCTAAAGACAATCATCATGACCGACAACACTATCATTATTGGCATCTCAGGCGCCTCAGCATCCGGAAAAAGTTTATTAGCCAACACAATTGTGAATGAAATCGGGTCTGAACGGGTCGTAGTAATATCTGAAGATGCCTATTACAAACATTTGCCCCACATCCCCTTTGAAGAGCGTGCAAAAATGAATTTCGATCATCCCGATGCCTTTGATCATGAGTTATTATTGCGTCACTTAAAAGAATTGCGCCTGGGGAAAAGCATCGAAATTCCCTGCTATGATTTTAATTTACATCAACGTAAAACTGAAACACGCTACATTGGAAAACACCGCATTATTGTTCTAGAAGGAATTTTATTGTTTGTTGATCAAGCCTTACGAGATGCAATGGATATTCGTATTTTCATGGACACACCACTTGATACCTGCCTAATTCGACGACTGAAACGTGATTTATTTGAACGAAGCCGCACACTTGAATCAGTTTTAGAACAATATCAAAACACTGTGCGTCCCATGTATTTGCAGTTTATTGAGCCCAGCAAACGCTATGCCGATTTAATTGTGCCCCGTGGCGGTGAAAATCGCATCGCCATCGACATGATCAAAGCAAAGATGCGAGAATTATTAGATCAAGCGGAGTAAGAAAACCCCTCCGGCTCGTGGTGCTCGCCACTGCCCTTTTCCAAGGGCGGTAAAAACAATGAACCAGCGATCACTGTTTTTTTAAGTATCCCCACTAATTCAGCAGCACTGACTTTTTCATGATTAATTTCACCTGATAATAAACGATTAACCAATATCTGCATCGCAGGATGATCACCATAGGCTATCACAACCTGGTGTTGTTCAAATGATAATTTTAAATTGAATTTCACAAATGTATTTTCAAAATATTTTTTACAAAACGCTTCCAATTCCCTAAATGTAGGCGGTGTTTCAAATTTTTGTTTATTTTGTTGCGTTAAAAAATCATCAACAATATAATCAATTAATTTTTTCTTTAATCCAGTTTCTTGTAAATACTTTATTCCAAAACCTTGATTAACAAATTTTGCTTGGAGAATTTGAATCAGCTCATCGCGCGAATATTCCTCAAATTCCATCACTAAAAACCGAGACAAAAATGGCTCTGTCAATAATCCCCGTCCCTTATTGTGCGCCCCATTGGCAGTGCATAACATTGTAAAACCCGCTTTTTTTGCTTTATTACCAAAACGATCAAATCCCGTTAAACAAGCATTAAAATATTTTTCAAGCGGGCAACTATCAATCTCATCTACAATTAAAATCAGCCCTTCATGAAATGCTTTGTCTAAAATAAAAAGCATCTGGTCTTCATTCGCATCAGGCGGAAAAGGATGATAAACCATACCCTGCCTTTTCACTTCAATTTCATCATGTGTATTGGGTGTAATCAAATCATCAATATAAGCTTCGCTTTCCAATGTTTTAGTAATAAATTCACTTTTACCAAGACCTGGCGCAGCAATAAAAACAGATCCATTAACGCCGCCGAATCGTGCACCGTCAGGTGCATCAATGGGTAATTCCCGCTTAAACCGACGGACAGCCAATAACGTTAAAAGTTGTTTATATTGCGGAAAACGAGAAGCTGTTAAAGTAAATCCATTTAAACCCATACAGACTTCAAAAGTTCCCGCAGGTGGATTATCAGGTAAAGGAAATTTTTTCAACGCACAGATAAAAAGTGCTTGAGTTTGTAGGTCACGAGGAGTACGCACTGAGTTATATAAAATTTCTTTTGCAAGCGCTAAAGATTCACTTTCTGAAAAAGTTGTTTTAAAAATAGGCATTAAAATACGGTGTAAAATGAAAGCAGGATGCATTTTTTCAAACATTATTTTAGATTCCGGGCATTCTTTAAAAAGTCTTTGCTCAGTTCTAGAACCGCCTGACTGAAGAGAATTTTGCGTGTACAATATCCTGCATTTACCAACAGCCTCAATATATTCACCCTCCACAAAAATGGAAGGCGTATTGTTTAGCAAATCACTGTCTTGGCTACAGTCTGTATCACGCAAATTAATTTCATCACGCAATAAAAATTTTACACCTTCAAAATTATCCGTCAAAAATTCTCTAATATTAATTTCATTGTAAATTTTAATATTATCCAATTTTTCAAGTGTATAAAAAAAGTAAGTTTTTCCAGAAGCGGGAGCACCTTCAAGTAACACATAAGGGGAATAAGTTGCCAAGTGAAGAACCGAATCCAGGCGATTTTTTTCAAATATTTCACAAGCTTCAATTGACAAATCATTGGGATCAATCACACTGGGTTTAAAAGGGGGTATTACTTTTTTTTCTAGCAGCGGTTCACTTTTTATTTCAGCATGCAACCAACTTGGCTCTGCAAAACTATCATCGGACACAACAATGAGTTTTCCCGGAAATTCATGTTTAACGCCCTCCAACATAAAATAGGGCCTGGATGAAAAAAAGGTTGTCAGATAATTTAGCATAGCGTTTGAAATACGCCCTTTCAAAATGACCGTTTCGCCGTTCATTAAAGCAACCCAAACGCTGCTGAATTGCTTTAAGAAATTAAAACTTTCTTTTGATCTTTTAAAAAGTATTTTACAAAATAAATTATCAATATCAACTTCAGAAATATCTATTATCTTCGGATTAGATAATTCAGCAGACAACACAGAAAGCGTGACGCGCAAATTGCTTGAAATGATAAAACGATTTTTAATAACGCTGGGCGAAACAAGCGGTCCATTAGAAATAATATGTCGCAAGAAATGGGGCATGACAACTTCTGGCAAACTATAAATAACAAGTTTTTTTTTGAATTTTTCAGCACAACTGATTAACAGGGACCATTGTGATTCGCTCAAGGTACTACTAACACACAAAGCAAGTGAATCAACATGGCATGATTCAATTAAACCCTTTTCGGGTGTTAACAAACCGCTGTCATCTATTTTTTTAGAATGTAAACACTGTTCAAATGTCGATGCGTTAATGATAAACATATTATCGGGTAAATTTTTTATTTTAACTATTTTTAAATCTTGCTTGTTAATATTAAATACGTTGTGAATAATTTTGACATCAATGGCTTGTTTTATTTTTATTTTTTGATCCAATGAAAAAAGTGGTTCACCAACACGTAAGTCAGAAACAAAATTTTCAAATTCAGGGCAATTCACCGGTGGATTAAGCAATTCAATAGTGTTAATTTCTGGATCATTAAATGCTTCTAGCAATTGACCTTCTTGCCAACCAAGTCTATCTGCACAAACAATCTCATTACCCATAAGCATGTCACGCCAACGCGGAGAAAAATGTAAATTAATCTGCAATACTTTTTTACTAGCGCGTGCTGCTTCTATAGCAGGAATGACAGGTATCGTTATGTCTGTAAAATCATGAACACCCCCGCTGATATGGCGCGATAGAAATGATGTATCACACAATAAATCGACTAATTTCTCATTTTTACTATGCAATCCAATAATACTCACATTAAATGGAATATCCAGGATACCTATTCTCCTTTTTTCTCCAGTAATAATTGAATTAACTTTTAGAATTTCCAAGGATGTAAAATTTTCCCAATTAATAACAATAAGAGGATTTTCCGCTTTATGTTCAATTAAAAAATCCATTAAATTACCCGCAAGTGTTATCCTGCACGCTGTCCGCTCTTCATTCAACCGAAGCCCCGCTTCTAATGTTTTAAGATCCCTCGGAGAATCGACATAAAAAACTGGACGGTGCGGACAGGCCTTTTTGATTTGTAACAGACAACGATGCCTATCTGCCGATTCTTTTAAGCAAAGAAACGTATTCTTGCCAAGTTCATTGTTAATGCGATTTAGCATTTCAGAAAAAGAATAATGCGGTAGTGCTGTTTTAGCAGAAAAGGGAATGGGCGGCAAAATAGTTGATGTATATTCTGTTTTAGATTTAAATCCACCCAAATCTTCTTCATGCCAGGTTATTCCAGCATCAGTTGAGATTTCAACATTAATGTGTATACCACCTCTTTGAGCACCACGTATTTGAATATTTTTATATTCTTCAGGAAAGTCTTTTTTTAGTTCTGAAAATAAATTAAGTAATACAGGCGCACGATGTCTACACGCCGCCTTGCGTTGATGATACATCGCCATTAATTTTCTTTTTCGTGTTATCAAAACACCCGATAATGATTCAACACCACTTGAATGAAAGCACTTAATATTGTCAATATATGCCTGCAACCTTTCGGGTAATTTTTCCAACTTATTTAATGAAGCCTGACTGACATCGTGCTGATAAGCCAGCTGCCCTTTTACATCAGTCAAAAAAGTAACTTCATAAAAACCCAAATTATCACGTGTAATTTTAATTTCATTTGTTTTCAATAGCTTTCCGTTAATACTTAATTCAATTAAATTATCATGGGCTGAAAGTGATTTTAATTTAATTTTTTCATTTGCTTTTATATTAATACTGTCATTAAACTCATATAAATCAAGTTTCGTTTTTATCACATTCGATGGTAATTCATACATTATTTCAATATTAGATTTAATTTCTTCAATCTCTAAATCTTCTGTCAATCGAAAAACAAAATCACGCGTATAGTGAAAATGAGTCGGAAAATTTTGTGTTATATGTTTACAAGCAGGCCGCATAATATGCGTTATATCAGGGTTATGCTGCGTATCGAAATCTAATTGCAAGGTGCTTTGCGCTTGATAAACGAAATTATCATCTTGCCCGGCACCCGGTATTTCTTTTGACTTGGGTAATGCACTTTTTTCAAACACTACAGATTGCGGTGCTTGCACTGTATTATTTTGTTGTGAATTATATTCACGGTCAATTGATCTTGCCTGCTCAATTTCAATTTGTTTTTTTGATCTTTTAAAATTTCTACTCCAATTAATGGTCATTAATAAATTGGGGAATTTTTCCAGCAACGCTTGAATTTCATTTTCAGCAATAAAAATATCATCTAATTCCAAACGACGTAAATTAGGGGAATTTTCAATAATCGGCATCAACTTTTCCAAGGTTGTAATTTTACGCGAGACGCTAAGCTCTAATAAATTAATATTAACACCTGTTAAAAATGTAATATGTGTTTCCAATTCATTTTGTGATATGGCGTGATACTCAATTTCTAGTCTAGTAAGAAAAGGCAAATGACGGAGGTCAATTGTTTCACCCAACCCTTTTATACCTAAATGTAAAAAGCTTAATTTTGGTGCATTTATCGTAAAAGGCACTTCCATTGGCGCCAAACATTCTTTTTTTACCGACAACTCTCTCAATTCAAAAAAACAATCTGACGCATCTAATTCTTGGAGTAAACGGACGGTACGATAATTTCCAGAGTCTAATTTTTCCAAGTACTTTAAACTGTTCTGAAAAAGATGTGTCTTATTAAAACGAAATGCGGACGCAATGCTCAGTTCGTATAAATTTTCAAAGACTGGAAATACAGCTTGATCACTTATCGCTTTCGCATCACACTTTATTCTTAAAATTCCAATATTTTTATGCACAGTAATGTAATCATGCAATGTTATTGGTGTGTTTTCTTTTTCATCTTCCCCTTCAGAATCTGCCAGTGCAACATCATACTTACATTCACCTTTGTATTTCTCCATTAACGTTAAAATATATAGATCACTATTGTTTGTTCTTATGTCGCTAGAGAAATGATTTTTTACCTGCAAATATGTATAACTACGCTCTTCTTCTATTTCAAGACTTTTTAAATTAAACAAGGTGAGGTATTCATTGTCACTTTCATTTTTTGTTTCGTCTATAAAAAAAATATCATTTGCTATCAGCCTTTCTTGATTCATAGCCATAATGCAAAGTTCGTGTCTTGATTTATACTGCACTCTTTTTATTGTTTCTCTATCAAATAGCTGTAAATTATACCCTTCTAGTTTATCGTCAACAGAAAGCAATATTTTAAAACCCGCGCGTTTTAAAAAACAGGCAAGTCGATCAATTTTATTTAATTCAGAAAAAGATAAATTTTCAAGACCTTTAAATGAAAATAATATTGTTTTTCTTTTTGCTGGAATATCACGCCTACCGAATTCACACCATGGATTTTGTGATGCATCACCAAGCGCTGCTGCGGGTAGGAATGAAGCAAACAAGGCCGATGCTTTTTCGGACTTTTCTGACGAAATAAACAGCTCAGGATATTCCTCCTGTAACCGTTTATAGATGTATTGCGTAATTCGCACAGATACCCCAACTCAGGAACATTAAGTTGAAGTCATTATAGATGATAATTGTTAAGTTTTACTTAAATTACTCGGCCATCCATTTATTTAACACTTCAATTAATTTATTCGCTTGATCTTTACTTGAAATGACAAATTTGGAGCGCATTTTATATTCGCCATTGCGTTTTTGATAACGTCGAATGGAATATTTATCAGGGCCATAACATTCTTTTTTACGGTCCCAATCTTGTTGGCGAAAAATGATTGTGCTCCAAGCCCCTTTTGTTAAAACAACCTTATCTAATTCTTTTACTGTTTCAACCCCTTCTTCCGTGTATGAAACCGTTAATTCATCGATTGTCGTAGCCATGGCTTTAATCCTTGTTGATAATTATTGAGCCACTATAAAGCATCCTTGTAAAAATGCAATTACTCTTCAGCTGCATTACCTTTATCACCTTCATTGCGAATGCGATCGAAAATTTCTTCGCGATGCACTGACACATCTTTAGGTGCATCAATTCCCAAGCGCACTTGATTACCTTTTACACCTAACACTGTAATTTTGACATCGTCACCAATCATAATTGATTCGCTGATACGTCTGGTTAAAATCAACATAACTTTCTCCTTATCCTTGTTAATTACGTACAGGATAAGTGTAGTTGATGTTATGAATTTTGCAGAAATAATAATATATTATAAAATCAACATGTTGCATTGAATAATTTAATGCAATTCAAATCAGCCGCACCCAATTGATTTTACAACAAACAATTTCAGTATATATAAATTCTTGCTTGGTATTGGGTAAAATCTTTTGGATTGATGTGAGAGTCACTAAATTTTTTTGGTATTTTGATAGAGAAATTATGGGGTTCAATAAAACCACAATTACGATCATTGGAATATAACCGGCAATTAACACCCTTAATTTTAGATTTTCATTATAAGATATCGCGGAAAAACGCTTTTATTTATGCTGTTTTTTTAATTTTATAGATTAGATGTTGCAAAATATTGGCGTGTGTTATGGCGGTTAGCATGGCTGTGAAAATCGGTGTTAAATAGGGGTGCAAATGCAGCGCTTTGTGAATTATTAAGAGCAGTTTCAAAATCGGAATCTATTAACACGGAGTTTTTAGAACGATTAGCGGTTGATAAAAACGCTAAGCTATCACTATCCCCCGAAAAAGAATAGCTATAAGCTTGAGCTCAGCCTTGATTTTATATATTTATCACCGAAACGCGCCCGGAAGGGTGCGTGCGAATCTCGCGACAAGCATGGCTCATACAAAAACACGGTAGTGCAATTTCCCCCAAACCTGCTATTTTATTACGATAAAAAGTTTTATGTTAGGTTTCATAAAAAACTGTATGAATCGTATTTTGGAGGATGACTTATCGCGCAGGCCGCACGCACCCTTCCGGGTGCGTTTCGGTGATGATTATATTGCTTGTCGCGAGATTTTTTCGGGTGCGTTTCGGTGATGATCATATTGCTTTCGATATTAATGTGCCACTGCCAAAATATAATGGTGTTGATGTGATGGTTATAAACATTTGACCGCATACATCGAATCATGTTGGACACCCTTAGCGGCAGAAAATGCCACCGAGTTTCTCCAACACTATCTCACATTACCGAGCAACTGCGTGGTTGATGTGATTTCGATGGCCGCATAAGTTTTCCAAAGCTGATGTTTTTGCTCGACACAATTTTTTGTAAAGCGGTGGAATGGCGCCGGCCCAACCCTCCGACGCCCGCTAGCACGTGCGCGCGCGTATATCAATACAACAAGGAGAACCCAAATCAACTACGGAACGAATATCAGTAGTAGAACCCGCAAGAAGAAGAGATCGACGCGCTGGAAGATGTTTGTCAATATTCTGAGCGCGATTATAAATACCCTCAGCAATGTCCATCGAACGTTTTTTAGAGGTTTTAAGATAGCGCTCTTGAATTAGGCCAATGACCGGTTGCGAAAATAAACAACATTGATTACCAGTCCACGGACTACAATTTTTATCATAAATCTCATACGCTTTAGCAAGAATAAAGTCATTATGCAGCGGACGTGTTTTATTAACATAATCTTCTAATTTGGTTTTAAATTCAGTGATTTTTTGTTGTAATGCAGAGGTCGTGTTAGGCACCTGATTAAGCGCGTTTCGCACCTCTATTGGTGTTGCACCGTTAAATGCCGCTTCAAGGCCTTCGAATAATGCCTCAGCCTCTTTTTCTTGTTGCTTCAGAAAAGCCGCATAATCAGGCCCAAACACATTTTTAAATTGACGTGCAATTTCTGTTGGATCAAGATATTGTGCTATTTCTGCGGCCATTTCTTCATCACCCGTGGCCAATGCCACTTTAAATGCAGTATCAAGGTGTATTTCTGTTTCTGGATAATTTGCGTCTGCAGGAGGTGATAATAACGCACCGCGATTTTCAGGGCGGGTTTTTTCGAGAATATCTTTCACAGTATCCAGTCTTGCATCAAATGCAGCGTTTAGTAATGGTTGTAATTCAGAATACACGCGATCATCAATTGCTGTTACACCCTGCGCGCCTCGAGATAAAAATAACCTGAATTGATTACTAAGATTTTCTTTTTGTACTGTGATTATGCGCTCTTCATTGTCAATTGCTTTAATTCTTTCAAGCGCTTCTTTTTCAAATTTTTCCATCGCGGTAGTCATAGATAACCACTCGCGAATACTTTTTCCATTGACTTTTATTTCCAGTGATTGAGCAGTTATTTCAGCACTTCCAAATAAATATTTTCCTGATGTTTGGTCAATGGGTGTTTTTCGCAGATAATCACGGCCCGCTGGTGTACTAGCTAAGATTTCTATAGCTGATTCCCCGCGGGTTTCAACGATAGTATATTCAGGAATTTCAAGATAAGCAGGAGTGGTTGTTTGTGTTTCTGTTCGAATGATTTCTCCATTGTTTAAATGAGATGATGCGTGTTGCAATAAAGTCAACAATCGTTCACCCATTGGGGTGTTGAGTTCGTTTTGTGCGACAACTTGTTTAAAGCGAGGTAAATCGAAATAAACTTGATGATGTAAATTATATTTATCAATGGTCGCTTGCAATGTTCTTTTAAAAAAAGCGGAAGGATTGTTGAATGAACAGTTGGTTATATTGCAGCAGGGACATGCTTTAAGCTTTGTACGCGCTGAACGTTCAACGTGTTGCCCGCACCCTGTCATTACAGGATCAAAAAAAATGGCTGTGGTAACAGAGCAAGTGAAATCTTCCAAGGCGATCTTAAGCAAAACAGTTTCAAGATCATCTACCTGCAAAACTGGAGAAACTACTTGACGGCTCATGGTCATTACCTATTAATAATGTTGCGATTTTAATAGGTATTGTACAGATCTGTTATTAAAGCTTCCTTAAATAAGGGTACAAATAACAATGCAAAATAGAGGCGATGATTTGGGGGAGAAGACTATATTCCCGGGGTCCATTTATCAGGGAATGAAAAAACATGTGATTTAGGGGCGTTTTGGACACCCTACATCACAGTTCTAGACCCAATAGCGCGATAATAAATTTGCGAAGAAAATATATTATTTCTTTCTTGTAATTGAATATCCTCAATAATATATTCATACGTACTACTCTTTGTAGTAGCAATATACCAAAATTCTGATATACAATTCATTACCTTATCTAAAATCATGTCTATTTTGGCCATATTCTATGTACGTGTTAATAAATGATCACATTATCTCAGAAGAGAAAGCTTATATCCACATTAAGGATAGGGGATTTTTACTCAGCGATGGTGTTTTTGAAACCTTAAAAGTACAAAATGGACATATAGAATTTTTTAACGCGCATTATGAAAGATTAAAATATTCTGCTACAACTTTATTCATACCTTTTCATTACAATGCCGATGCGCTTAAAGCGATGTGCTTGGAGCTCATTAAAGAGAATGAACTAAACCACAGCATCGCCTCAATGAGAATTACTTTAACTCGTGGAATAGGATTACGAGGCATCAACTTTCCTGAAAAACCAACGCCAACATTATTGATTACTGCAGCGCCTTATCATCAACCTGTGAGTGATCAATACTCACGTGCATTTATCACAAGCATAATACGTAACCAGTATTCACCCATTACAAAATTAAAAACATTAAATTACTTTGAACCAATACTTGCGCGCAATGAAGCACACTCAAATGGTTTTGATGAAGGAATCATGCTAAATACCAATGGATTTATTACAGAATGCAGTACTGCCAATATTTTCTTTGTAAAAGATAACATAGTGATAACACCTTCTGCTGAAAACGGAATTTTACCCGGCATCATTAGGAATCACATTATTGTATTGTGTCATAAAAATAATATTAAACTTATTGAAAAAAGCGTTTCAGTTAATGACGCAATGAATGCGGACGAAGTATTTCAGACAAACTCATTAATCGGAATTCAACCAATATCACAAATTAATGAAAAGAAATTTTCAGTTGATAATTTCATATTTTTCAAAAAAATAAGTGATTTCTATAAAAATAATATCATATAAAATCCACCTCAGTGTAAGGATAGCAGCGTGCGGTTCCTCGCAAAAAACCACTTACTACGAGGATCGCACGCACCCTTCCGGGTGCGTTTCGGTGATGATTATATTGCTTGTCGCGAGATTTTTTCGGGTGCGTTTCGGTGATGATTATATTGCTTGTCGTGAGATTTTTTCGGGTGCGTTTCGGTGATGATTATATTGCTTGTCGTGAGATTTTTTCGGGTGCGTTTCGGTGAT
>MGXX01000047.1:23184-46222 GCA_001801515.1 Gammaproteobacteria bacterium RIFCSPHIGHO2_12_FULL_38_11 | reverse complement strand
TTTTGGAAGCAGCCAAGGGGGAAGTTCCGTTGGCTGACTCACCTCGTACATGTTCCATAGAGACGCGATTTACCACGCCCCTGACTGCAGAATTATTTTGGAATTTTCTTTTGTTTGAACACAACACGCATGCCTACCTTGCCTGTTGCTTCATTCCAAGCGCGCGGATCGTATTTCATGGGTTCCAATTTTTTATCTTCCGCATTTCGCTTGTTAATCATGGTCGTTTTGAAATAACCTGTTGGTGTGCCTTTTTTGGTTTTACCCGTTGAACGCAATTGTATTTTTTCGCGTGAGCCTGCTTTTGCCATGATGGTACCCTTGTTGTTTGTTCTTGAAAATAATTTTCTGTGTTATTTCATTTGTTCTAATACAGCGTCAATACCCACTTTATCGATTGTGCGCAACCCATTGTTGGATACGTTTAAGGTAACAAAGCGATTTTGGCTAGCAACCCAGATGCGACGTTTGTGCAAATTTGGTAGGAAACGGCGTTTTGTTTTGTTGTTCGCATGCGACACTTTGTGGCCACATAATGGACGTTTTTTGGTAACTTCACATACTCTAGACATGGTTATAGCTCCGGCTTTCATTTGAAGTGGCAATTTATAGCAGAAAGTCAGCGTGGATTCAAGAAGGAATTAATGATAGAACTTATAAAACGTATTGCGTTGAAAAATCCATGTCTATCCGGTTGTAACATAATATTGCGAAGGCTGATGCCCATCTCTTTTTACGCGCGAAAAATGCGCCATCCATGGCGCGGTCCCGAAACATCTTTGTTTCTACACGCTTCAAAAGAGACGGGAACATCAGCCTTATTCGCAATATTATGTTACAACCGGATAGGCAGGGAAAAATCACCAAAAATAACTTGTTTTTGTATTTTTACGCTATATAGGACTTCTCTGTCATTGAAAAACCTTAAAAATTTTTATTTTTAGACTATAGTTATACATCAAAGTTGATTTAAGTGAGGTGTTTATGCCAATCTTTGTTGTAACGGAAGCACAAGTAAGACGCCAACAATTTTCAAAAAAAGGGAAGTTTGCAAAACTTTCTAAAGCGCAAAAAAAATTACTTCCGCCTGCCGTACATCAGTTTTTTCATGAATATGCAGATGAAATTGCATTTGCAAGCAAAATGTTAGCAAGCGCTAATGATGGAGTGCAACTCCCCCATCACTTACAAGATAAATTGTTGTGTTATAGCAATAAAGAGAGTGGTGAGTCTTTTACGCCGCAGCATACGTATATTAAATTAGAGGGTCAAATTTATGTAAAATTAACCCGTGATTATTTACCCGCAACTGGGGCGTTTTCAAAAGTGAAGCGGTTAATTAACGTACAATCAGGAAAAGCATACGCAATAAAATTATTTAATACAAAGGTAGAAGACTCATGTACCTCATTGTTTGGTATGAGAGATTTAAAACCGATTATTGCCGTTGGAACAAAAGATCCAAATCCACTAAAACCCAATAGAGCGCAAGATGATTCTGATGGTATATTCGCCTTTCTTGACGATAAATCTAATGTAGAAGAAGATGCTCAAGCAAAGAAAAAAGAGCAAAAATCGATTTCTTTAGGAGACATAACGCTTGAAATAGCAATTGATACAACAGATATTCCGCAGACGATATCAAAAAGGTTTCAGCTTATGCAGTTTGCTGATGCGACATTGGCAGGTTATGTTAATGGGATAGTACTCAAAGTTACTAAAGTAATTAAGCCTGAAAAAACGTCAACAGCTATTGGTGAAGTTGCATCAAATGTGACAGGTGCCAGTGTTCCGCTGGAAGTGATAGATACTGCAAAAACGTTAAAAAATGTTGCAACTTCTTTGAAAACATTAAGAAATATATTCGTTCAGTGTGCCACTAGGCTGAAAGAACTTCATATTGGAAGTTTATCCTATACAAATCAGGGTTATGTGCATACAGATATCAAACCTGAGAATATTTTAATCGGGTATGATAAAAATAATCAGCCGATTGTTTTTCTGGGTGATCTTGATAGTTGTATTCCACTAGATAATGGCAGCTTGGAAAACAGTATATCAATCACATCGTTGGCATCACATGGGACGCCTGCATTTCTTTCTCATACAACACGTAAAGCAGCTGAAGAACTTTTAACGAAGAAAAATTTAGTAGTAGGAGAAACGAGAAATATATTGTATACCACTTTTAATGATATTCACGCTTTAGGCAAAACATTTCTTAACCTGCTTCAAGTTTATCAATCTAAATTAATGGCGTGCTTTCCCAATGGCGTTCCAGATAATTTTCAAAGTGAGCTTGATCTTTTGATAGATAATGCAAATAGCATGCTCGAAACTGAAAAAAACGGACAAAAACAGATGCCAACGCTTACAGAAATTATTACAGCTTTTAAGAAAAATGAACGTCTTCAAACGCCTGTGGCTAGTTTATTATCATCCACACACAATGCTTTTTTTCATAACGTGGATCAAGTAACTCCCGACAATACAAGTTTGCATGAATCTTCATCAGTGTCTCCGATACAGCGTGCTCAAACTGAGTCATCAGCGCCTCAAATAGGGGATGATAAAAAAAAGCTGAAACCATAATCCTAGATTCGGCAGTTGAAACCTGCTGCGGAGGCTTAATCGTCTGAATATGCATTGAATTTTCAAAAAATTTCCTTCACCGTATGGGTGAATACGATTTCAGGAAATTTTTCAAAAATCCAACGCATCTTCATTAGCTTAAGCCTCCTCGCGACGGTTCCAACTGCCGAATCTAGGATAATTGAGAAATTTCTTTTGCAATAGCTACGCTTAATGGTGTAACTTTTGTCACTGGATTTATCTTTACCCCCCCCGAATCTAGGTTAACAAAAAAAACAGGAGCGGTTTTATGTTTCATGATATTCAATTAAAAATTCTTGATTCTCGCCTGGGGAATTCAGTGCCTTTGCCAGAATATGCAACACCCGGTTCGGCGGGACTAGATTTACGCGCTTGTTTGGATGAAGCAAAAACAATTTTACCGGGCGAAACGGTGTTGATTAATACTGGCTTGGCAATTCATATTAGCAATCCTGGAATGGCTGCAACTATTTTACCGCGATCGGGTTTGGGTCATAAACATGGTATCGTGCTGGGAAACTTGGTGGGATTGATTGATTCAGATTATCAAGGCCCGTTGATGGTTTCTTGTTGGAACCGTGGTTCTGTTCCCTACACGGTGGCGCCAGGTGAGCGTATTGCGCAACTGGTTATTGTCCCTGTTCTGAAAGCCCGTTTTCAGATTGTCGATGCATTTTGTGCGACAGAAAGAGGTGAAGGTGGGTTTGGAAGCTCTGGGACACAGTGATCAGTGTGCTTTTTGACTGATTCCTGAATTCAAGCGCAAGCAAAATACTGCGATAAAAAAGGAGCTAAAATGGCTGACTATACAATTCCTGCGCAACTTCCACTTGGCATTTTTCGCACCTACGATATCCGTGGTGAAGTCAGTGAAACCAGCTTGAATGAAAATGTCGCTTACGCCATTGGGTTAGCGATTGGCACGGAAGCCTTAAACGCACAACAAACAGAAATTAATGTGGCATGCGATGCACGCTTAACTGGCGAATCATTAAAAAAGGCTTTAATTCAAGGTATTATTGAAACGGGTTGTGACGTAAAAAATATTGGTTTGGGTCCAACGCCGCTTGTCTATTTCGCAACGCATTTTTTAGCTTCAAAATCAGGTGTGATGGTCACTGCCAGTCATAATCCTGCGCACCACAACGGATTTAAAATTGTAATAAATGGAAAAACATTATCTGAAAGCGGTATTCAAGATTTGGTAAAACGCATTCAAAGAAAAAATTTTTTGAAAGGCTGCGGAAAAATCACAACGCAAAACATTATTCCCGATTATATTGATGCAATTTGTAAGAATTTATCGGTGAAAAAATCGATGAAAATTGTGATTGATGCTGGCAATGGCGCGGCAAGTGAAATTGCGCCGATTGTTTTTCGTCGTTTGGGTTGTGAAGTAATTGAATTATTTTGCGAATATGACGGTCGTTTTCCGAATCATCATCCAGACCCAACCGTTCCTGAAAATTTAGTCGACATTATTGCGGCTGTTAAAAATGAAAATGCTGACTTGGGATTAGCATTTGATGGTGATGCAGATCGTTTGGGAATTATCACCAATAAAGGCGAAATTATTTGGCCTGATCGCCAAATGATGATTTTTTCAAAAGATGTTTTGGCTCGAAATCCAGGCAGTAAAATTGTATTTGATGTGAAATGTTCGCGCGTATTACCTGAAATAATTAAAAAATTCGGTGGCCAGCCGATTATGTCACGCACAGGCCATTCTATTTTAAAAGCAAAAATGATTGAAGAAAATGCGCCGTTGGCTGGCGAGATGAGTGGGCATGTTTTTTTCAAAGACGGCTGGTATGGCTTTGATGATGGCATTTATGTTGGCGCGCGGCTGGTGTCTATTTTATCGGGATATTCAGAATCTGTTTCAGATATTTTTGATGCGCTACCGAAAACAGTGAATACACCCGAATTAAAATTACCGATGACGGAAGATAAAAAATCGGATTTTATGGATCGATTATTATTTGAAGGCGATTTTGGTAATGCGGAAAAAATTACAATTGATGGCTTGCGCATTGAATATGATTTCGGCTGGGGTTTAATTCGTCGATCTAACACATCGCCGTATTTAATTCTGCGATTTGAAGCTGACACAGAAGATAATTTAGAAAAAATTAAAAACATTTTTCGTGAACAGTTGTTGAAAATTGATTCGGGATTGCGGTTGCCGTTTTAGCGATGTCAGGGCTTGTTAAGCAATTTGAGTGAACATACGGAATTTTTGTCTAAAGTCAATGGAAGCGAGAGCGCAAGCGACCGCGAAACTTGCATGCACAGTAGCGTCGTGTCTCATCAAGAGTTTGTTCGTGCTTGTCCGATCATGAAAAAACGTTATTGATCGTGTAAGTTTCACGGTCGCTCTCGCTTCCATTGACACTCTTAGAAGTCGCTGTGAAAGTTGAGAATGGCGTTATTTTCAAAACACGGATATCAATTTTTATTTTGCCTGCTATTATTCCGTTGATATCTTTAAAGCTTAATCAAATATTGATATATATCAAAAAAAGGTATATAGTGGCATTTTATGGGATGGAATGTTGTTATTGCGAATAAAGCGGCAAAACAAATAAAAAAATTGCCAGAATCTGCACGTGCAGCCCTATTTCTGTTGATGCAAGATTTAAAATTGTATGGCCCAACAACGGGTGGCGCATGGAAAAATTACAGTAAATTAAAAGGATTTGTCGGCGATAAACGCCATTGCCATCTTGAAAAAGGAAGGCCAACTTATGTATGCTGTTGGGAAGTACTGAATAACCAGCTCAGAATTATTGAGATCTATTATGCAGGCACACACGAAAAAGCGCCTTACTAAAGCAAAAGTCGCCAATGTAATTTGGCGTGGCGCACACTATGCGGTACCGTTTGCGATAATTGAAAAATACAAAATTGCAAGCAATGACACGGATGCTTCAACTATTGATGAAGTTTTTAGTGATTTATTTAAACAGTATGGAAAACAAGGTGTTCTACTTAAAGGTTTGCGTCATAAAGAAGGGTTAAGCCAAATTGACCTTGCAGAAATGTTAGATATTACGCAAAGCAATTTATCTGCAATGGAAAATGGTCGCCGTAGTATTGGGAAGGAAATCGCAAAGCGTATTGAGAAAAAATTTGGTTTGGATTATCGTTTATTCTTATGAAGGAAAAAATTGTGAAGCCGGAATATGATTTTAAAAAAATGAAAGTGAAACGGCGTCAACTTGACATCAACTCAACCGCAAGTGGTTTTTAGCGCAGGCGGAGATTAGGCGAGTCACAACAAAATCATGCGCAGGCTTTTTCATCTGCGCTTCCTTGATGTTTATTCCAACGCTACACCCCAAACTGCTTCCGATACTGCTCAATCGCACTTAATTGCGCAGCATATTTTTTCTGTGTTTGCAGATATTGCACGACGTCGGTTAAATTCACAATACTTTGCACCGGTATTTTATGTGTTTTAACCGCTTCTTGAACACCTGATAATTTTCCCTCGCCGCGTTCTTGTCGATCAAAGGCAATAATAATGCCAGATAAAGTTGCGTCGGTATTTTCTAATAAAGACACTGTTTCGCAAACCGTTGTGCCAGCCGTGATAACATCATCTAGCATGACCACATTGCCTTTTAATTCAGCGCCAACAAAACTACCTTTATCGCCATGGTCTTTTTTTTCTTTGCGATTAAAGCAGTAAGGAATATTGCTATTAAATTTTTCAAATAAAATAATTGAAGTTGCTGTAACCAATGGAATGCCTTTATAGGCAGGCCCAAATAGTAAATCATAATGCATGCGAGAATTGATTAATGTTTCCGCGTAAAATTCACCGAGTTTCGATAATGATTTTCCGGTATTGAATACGCCGAGATTAAAAAAATAGGGGCTGATTCTGCCGGATTTTAAAGTAAATTCGCCAAACTGAAGTGCGTTATTTTCAATTAAAAATTCAATGAATTGGGTTTGTAGGTTGGGCATAATAATATCCATGTGGCAATTGTGATGTTGGTTCACACGCAGGCTTCCGCTTGCGTGCTATATTAATTTTTTTAGTATATCCCAAACAACAGTCGATGGGATTGTTTCAAAACATGTCGGTGTAATTTTCGTTTTATGGGTTCGCGCATAAATACAGGTTTTACTATAGCAGGGTGCGCAGGGAAATTGTGCCTGCAGGTGAATTTGCTTTTCACCCAAAATACCGACTAGCTCAGCATTAGAAGGGCCGTATAAGGAAATAGTCGGTGTATTCACCGCCGCACTTAAATGCCCTAAACCTGTATCAACCGACACTACAGCAATAGCATATCGTAATACAGTGGCTATTTGTGGAATCGATAATTTTGGTAATATTTTTACGTGTTGTGTGTTTTGCGCTAAGCGTTCCGCACGTTTTTTTTCGTTGTCATTTCCCCATGGCAAATAAACGGTAATATTATTTGCCTCTGTTTTTTCGATGAGTTCACGCCAATAACTTTCAGGGTAGTGTTTTGAATCCCATGTTGTGCCATGCAAAAAAACAACATATTTTTTTTCTAATTTAAAAGGCAGTGTTGGTAATTTTTCTGCAATAGTTTGATAATTAGGGATGGTATTTTTAAATTCATATTTTAAGGCTTTTGAAAATAATTGACGTGTACGTGTGATGGCATGTAATTTTTTATAATTCTTAATTGCATAAGAATGGTCGTAAAGATAACTGCTGAATTTGTCGCGTGCAGCGTTTTTATCATAGCCGTGGATCTCGCCGCGCGCTATTTTAGCTACAATTGCACTCTTAAATAACAATCCTTGCGCATCAATAATTAAATCATATTTTTTTTCGCGCAATTTTTTAATGAATTGAATTATGGATAAAATATTTTTTTTATTAAAGATATTCTTTTTCCACTGACGCAGGGGAATTAAAATAATATTTTTAACAGCAGGGTGCCATGCAGGAATATCGGCAAAGGCGGGTTCAACTACCCAGTCTACTTCTAAATCGGGGATAGCGTTCATTGCATCGGTTAAGGCGGGTAGCGTGTGAATGATATCGCCCATTGAAGATACTTTGATTAATAGCACATGCATTGTTATTCAATTTTTGTTAAATTATAAAAAATTCAGAAGTGGGGGCGGTAGCCCTCACGCAAACCTTGCTGAAAAATACCCTCAGAGCAATCAGCTAAAACGCATTGGAGACAATTATGCGAGTGATCACTGCCAACGTCAACGGCATTCGTGCAACGGCTAAGAAAGGTTTTTTTCGATGGCTTTCCAAGCAAAATCCCGATGTGGTTTGTCTGCAGGAAACGAAAGCGCAAATGATGATATTAACGGACGAACTGTATCGTCCACGCGGTTACCATTGCTATTTTTCTGATGCAGTGAAAAAAGGTTATAGTGGTGTTGCATTGTATTCAAAACAAAGGCCAGATCGTGTGATTCATCATTTAGGATGGCCGTGTGCTGATGATGAAGGTCGGTTTGTCCAGGCAGATTTCGATAATTTAACTGTGATCTCTTTATATTTGCCATCAGGAACCAGTGGTGATCATCGACAAAAAGAGAAAATTGATTTTATGAATCGCTTTTTAAAAGTACTGCGTGAGTTTGAAAAGTCAAAGCGAGATTTTATTATTTGTGGTGATTGGAATATTGTGCATAAAGAAATTGACATTAAAAATTTTAAATCTAATCAAAAAACATCGGGTTGTTTGCCAGAAGAACGTCAGTGGCTGGACGATTTATTCACAAAAGAAAATTATGTGGATGCGTTTCGCGTGATTAATCACAATGCAGAAGAATATTCTTGGTGGTCTCAACGCGCTAATGCGCGTGCGAATAATGTGGGGTGGCGCATTGATTATCAAATTATCTCGGCATCGCTTAAAAACAAAGTAAAAAACGCTTACATTTATCGCGATGAAAATTTTTCAGATCATGCGCCGGTGGTGGTGGATTATAAATGACTCACGCTCGGGGCTCTGAGTTATCTCAAAGCCTCTTTCTGCTTTTCAATAATTTCCGCAATGCCTTTTTTTGCAAGTAATAATAAAGATTGCAATTCAGACTCGTGAAATGCTGCGCCTTCTGCTGTGCCTTGCACTTCAATAAATGATCCTGCATCAGTCATGACAATATTCATATCGGTCTCGGCTTTCGAATCTTCAGCGTAATCTAAATCTAAAATAGGTTGGCCTTTAAAAATGCCAACAGAAACAGCAGCAACAAAATGTTTCAGTGGGTCACCTAAAATCCATTTTTTTTCCTGCATAAAACGCAGCGCATCGAGTAAGGCAACACAGGCGCCGCTGATGGCTGCTGTGCGTGTGCCACCGTCTGCTTGAATCACATCGCAATCGATCGTAATTGAAAAACCAGGTAATTTACTCAAATCAACCGCTGCGCGCAATGCGCGTCCAATTAGGCGTTGAATTTCAACGGTACGTCCACCTTGCTTTCCGCGCGATGCTTCACGGTCCATGCGTGTGTTTGTTGAGCGAGGTAACATGCCATATTCTGCCGTTAACCAACCCTGTTTCGTGTCTTTTAAAAAACGGGGTACGTTGTCGGAAACCGTCGCATTGCAGAGTACAATTGTTTCACCAAATTGGGTTAACACAGAACCTTCTGCATGTTTGGTGTAATTGCGAGTGAATGAAATAGGACGAAGTGCGTCGTTTGCAAGGTTTTTGTTGCGCATAGTGGTTCTCGCGAGTGATTTTAAAATGGCACAGTATACAGTGCATACTTGAAAATGCGAATATCTAGATAACATTAATGTTTTTAAATAGCTGAACACCAAACTGGAGAGTATAAAAATGTGCGCAATCTAAAATTTACTCGAGGATTTTGAGGATTCCTTCACGTGGGGCTTGAATTATCATGAATAAGTTGCATTGTGCTGTTTGGCTGATTATAATGATTCTATAAATAGCCAAACAATACAAACCAAATTAGGCTTAAAAATGGAAAATATTCTTGTTGGAAGAGAAAAAGAAATCTCAACATTGCAAGACGTTTTAAATTCAACTCAAGCTGAATTTGTGGCAGTGTATGGCAGAAGACGTGTTGGGAAAACTTTTCTCATAAAACAATTTTTTAAACAAGAAAAAGTTTTTTTTGAGCAAACTGGGTTGCATAAGGGTACCTTAAAAGAACAGTTGCATTTATTTTCAGAAAGCTTAGGGAAAGCTTTTTATCAAGGTGCAAAAATGTCCATCCCAAAAAGTTGGATGGAAGCGTTGAAGCAATTATCAGCTGCAATGGACACAATTCCAAAAGAAAAACGTATTATATTATTTTTTGATGAATTACCGTGGCTATCGACACCACGTTCTGGTTTCCTGAAAGCATTTGAGCATTACTGGAATACAGATTGGTGTTTTCGACAAAAATTAATTTTGATTGTATGTGGATCAGCGGCTTCTTGGATGATTGAGAAACTCATTTATGCGAAGGGTGGTTTGCATAATCGCATTACCGTCACCATCCCATTGCGACCATTTACATTAAAGGAAACTGCCGCTTATTTATCTTCAGTTGATAATAAGCTTTCTCAGCAACACATTTTACAGTTATATATGGTCACTGGCGGTGTTGCTCATTATTTAAGGGCGGTTAAAAAAGGATTATCTGCTACTCAAAATATCGATAGATTATGCTTTCAATATGGTGGTTTATTGCTAGATGAATTTGATAAGTTATTTCGATCCTTATATGAAGATGCAGATACGTATATAAAAATAGTAAGGGTAATTGCAAAAAATACAGGTGGAATTAGCCGTGAAAAATTAATTTCATCTCTGCGAAAAATATCTAGCGGCGGCACCTTGAATAATAAAATTAAAAGTCTAGAAGAGGCAGGATTTATTTCAACCTTCATACCATTGGGTCATGCCAAGAGGGGTGTTCATTATCGTGTCATTGATGAATATGTTTTATTTTATTTAGCTTGGATAGAGCCATTTCGCAAAAATACGCGAGGAGACATACCTTCTGACGGACATCATTGGTTGAATCAAGCACGAACGCCAGCCTATTATGCTTGGGCAGGATATGCGTTTGAAGCGGTTTGTTTTAAACACATCGGGCAAATAAAAACGGCATTAGGTCTTGAACGAATATCATGTGGATATGGTGATTGGCGATATTCACCGATCAGTTCAGATGATCAGGGAACGCAAATTGATTTGTTGTTTGACCGAGATGATGATTGTGTGACGATATGTGAAATAAAAAACACGGATAAACCATTTTTTGTTACAAAAGATTATGTAAAGAACTTGGAAAGTAAAAGGCGAGTCTATGTTAATCAGACGCGAACATCAAAATTAATATTCATGGCGCTTATTTCTAACAAAGGCGCTATTGAAAATGATTACTATAAAAAAATATTTTCAAGTTGCGTGACGGCAGAAGATTTATTTAAGTAGTGTATCATCTGAAGGAGTGATTCGAGTAAAAATTTGATATAATCTTCCTTTATTTGAACTGGGGCTAAGCAACTTGACACATCCATCCGGAAATCTATTTGTTATCGCAGCGCCATCGGGTGCTGGCAAAACGAGCTTGGTAAAAGCATTGTCAGAATCACTGACGCAGTTTCAAATTTCAGTGTCGCACACCACGCGTGCAATGCGTCCGGGTGAAGTGGACGGTCAGAATTATTTTTTTGTTGATCATGAAACATTTGATGCTATGGCTTCAAAACAAGCCTTTTTAGAGCATGCCACTGTATTTGGAAATCATTACGGCACATCGCGTTCTTGGGTGCATGATCATTTGCGGGAAGGAACCGATGTGGTGTTAGAAATTGATTGGCAAGGTGCACGACAAATAAAAACCTTATTCCCAAAAGCCGTTCTTATTTTTATTTTGCCGCCTTCGATGGAGGCACTGAAGTTGCGTTTGCAGACGCGCAAACAGGACGATTCGTACACTATCGAACGGCGCATGGATGCAGCACAAGCTGAAATGAGTCACTATCGAGAATTTGATTATTTGGTTATCAATGATCAATTTGATGTGGCGCTTCGTGATTTGCAGCATATTGTGCAGGCGATGCGCTTGAAAATGGATGTTCAGATACAGAAACAACCTACGCTGCTGGATAATTTGCTGAAAAAGAAGTAATATCCGCTTTAATTCATTGTTTTTTTAACATAGCTACTGAGGATTTACCATGGCACGAGTTACTGTCGAAGATTGTTTAGAAAAAGTTGAAAATCGTTTTGCATTGGTTTTATTGGCCGCTGAACGTGCGCATCAAATTGAAATGGGTATTTCTGAGCCGATGGTTGCTTTAGATAACGACAAACCAACTGTTCTGGCTTTACGTGAAATTGCAGATGGTTTTGATGTTGCGAAATTAATTGCTGAACGCGGTAATGCGCCTGTTATTGAAACAGTAAAAGAAAAACCATCTGATATTTTTGTTAAAGATGCGACACCGGAAGATTTCGAATAATCGATGACAGTCATTGTCGTCACTGTCGAGGATCGATCACATGCGTTTATTTAAGCGATTGCGACGAAAACTCCATTATCTTTCCGAAAATCAAATCGAACAAATTCATCAGGCCTATTTAACGGCACTTGATGCGCATCGTGGGCAAGTGCGTCAAACGGGTGAACCCTACATTACCCATCCTGTTTCTGTTGCTTGCATTTTAGCAGACATGAAAATGGATCATCATTCAATTGTGGCGGCATTATTGCATGACGTTATTGAAGATACCAAAATACAAAAAAATGACATTGAAAAAAACTTTGGACCTGAAGTTGCTGATTTAGTCGATGGTGTTAGTAAATTAACACAAATTGAATTTATCAGTAGAGCACAGGCGCAAGCAGAAAATTTTCGTAAAATGGTGTTAGCAATGGCGCGTGATATTCGCGTTATTATTGTGAAATTAGCGGACCGACTTCATAATATGCGCACACTTAGCACGTTACCATCTGAAAAAAAATATCGCATTTCAAAAGAAACGTTAGAAATTTTTGCGCCGATTGCGAAACGATTGGGGATGCGTGATTTTTCGGTTGAATTAGAAGAGTTAGGTTTTGCGGGACTCTACCCTCGTCGTTATGCCGTAGTTAAAAGCGCGGTAGAGAAAGCGCGGGGTAATCGTAAAAAAATATTGGCACTCATTAATAAAACAATACAAGATGGGCTGGAAAAAGAGCAGTTCCCTGCGTGCACGATTATTGGCCGTGAAAAACATTTATATAGTATTTATCGAAAAATGCGTGTTAAAAAAATTCCATTTAATGAAATTATGGATGTTTATGCGTTTCGTATTATCGTTGATGATATGGATACATGTTATCGTTTGCTGGGTTTAGTGCATCGTCTATTTAAACCTGTTCCCGGACGATTTAAAGATTATATTGCGATTCCCAAAGCCAATGGTTATCAATCATTGCATACCACTTTATTTGGACCTTATGGGTTGCCAATTGAAATTCAAATTCGCACAACAGAAATGGATCGTGTTGCATCAAATGGTATTGCGGCACATTGGCTTTATAAATCTGATGATCATGAAATTGAAAAGATGCACGTGCAAGCACAAAAATGGGTGAAAAATTTATTAGAGTTGCAAAGCAGTTCGGGTAGTCCTTTAGAATTTATTGAAAGCGTGAAAGTCGATTTATTTCCTGATGAAGTTTATACCTTTACACCAAAAGGTAATATTAAAGAATTACCTGCAGGGGCGACAGGTGTTGATTTTGCTTATGCTGTGCATACCGATATTGGTAACAGTTGCATGGCAATAAAAATTAATCGTCAATTGGCGCCGTTATCAACAAAACTATCTAATGGCGATACGGTTGAAGTGGTTACCTCAAAGCATGCGCGACCCAATCCCAGCTGGTTGGATTTTGTCATCACAAGCAAAGCACGCAGTGGTATTCGTCATTTTTTAAAATCACAACATTATTCGGCATCAGTGGAATTGGGGAAAAAATTATTACAAAAGGCATTATATGATCATGGATTAGCGCTGAAAAAAATAACGGATGATGTGTGGTTATTTTTTATAAAGGAAACACAATTTAAAAATAGTGATGAGGTGATGGCTGATATTGGCTTGGGAAATCGTGCTTCGCAAGTTGTTGCACAGCGATTGTATTCATTGATGCAAGAACAAAAAATTATTTTGGCGGGAGAGACGGATGATTTTAATGTGTCAAAACGCGCCCCTTTATTTATTGAAGGCACTGAAGGGATGTTGCTCAATTTTGCAGCGTGTTGTCGACCCATTCCTGGTGATCCGATTGTGGGTATTTTAAAGCCAGGTAAGGGCATCGCAGTGCATGTAAATGATTGTGTGCGGGTGGCAAAATATTTATTTGATCCTAATGCGAGTGTGCCATTGCGGTGGTCAAATCAAGTTAGTGGGGATTTTTTAGTAACCTTGGGTGTTGTGATTAAAAATGAACGCGGCGCGTTGGCGTCGTTGGCTTTTGCTGTGTCGGATGCAGAATCAAATATTGATGATATTCATGTGGATGATCGAGAAGGGCATAATTATAAAGTGACTTTTAAATTATTTGTCAAAAATCGTTTGCATTTGGCGCGTGTATTGAAAAATTTGCGACATGCAGCGCCGGTGATTAAGATTACTCGTACTAAATAGCACAGAAACGGGGGCGGTAGCCCTCGTGCGAATTACACAATAAATTATATTTAAGGATTGCATATGAACACCAAAACCATCATCCACACCTCCCATGCACCCGCAGCCATCGGCACTTATTCCCAAGCGGTCAAAGTGGGCAATACCGTTTATATGTCAGGGCAAATTCCATTGGACCCGAAAACCATGAAACTGGTGACGCAAGATTTTCATGCGCAAGTGAAACAAGTATTTGACAATTTAAAAGCTGTTGCCATTGCAGCAGAAGGCGATTTATCAAATATTGTAAAACTCAATGTGTATCTGCAAGACATGAATCAGTTTGCAATTGTGAATGAAGTCATGTCTACGTATTTTCAAGCGCCCTATCCTGCGCGCGCCGTTGTTGAGGTTAGCCGCTTGCCGAAAGGTGTCGCGGTTGAGATGGATGGGGTGATGGTTTTGTCCGTGCCAGGCTGACATTATTAACATGAAACGCCTCTTGAAAAATATTTTTCTATTGATTATAATTTGTCATACGATATTACGATCGATAAGTGAGGTGTATGATGCATACAGTAACCGTTTCCCCTAAATTTCAAGTAGTTATCCCCAAAAGTATTCGTGAGGCCTTGCATCTGCTCCCTGGTGAAAAATTACAAGTTTTTATCTATCAGCAACGCCTTGAATTTATGTTACTCAGAGATGTGAAAAAAATGCGCGGCTTTTTAAAAGGGATAGACACGCACATTGAGCGTGATAAGGATAGATTATGAAAAAAAATGTGGTTGATTCTTCTGGTTGGCTCGAATATTTCTCTAACACAAAAAACGCCGATTTTTTCGCTCGCCCCATTGAAAACACTAAAAATTTAATCATTCCGAGCATCTCAATTTTAGAAGTATTTAAAAATGTTATGCGTCAACGCTCAGAAAAAGAGGCCTTTGAATGTATTGAGTGTATGTTGCAAGGTGCTATTGTCGACTTAGATATTGAACTTTCGCTCAATGCTGCAAAGCTCGGCATTACTTACAAATTACCACTGGCTGATAGCATTATTTATGCAACAGGATTAGCGCATGAAGCAATTATTTGGACGCAAGATGCGGATTTCAAGGGACTACCACACGTGGAATATATTGCTAAAACTTAGGAGGATACTGTCATATCCGCACTGAAAATGGAAGAATTTCGAATAATTCAAGGATGATTGATATGTCCGATTTTCTTGATTTGTCGACTTTATTTGCGAACAAATGTTGTATATAATAAACATATAAGCCTTTAAAGTTGAGTTTATACAACATGCCAAAAACTAATTTTGCTGCAAAATCATTGCCTTTTGAGCTGGAGCAGTTACTAAAACAGCTGGGGCGCAATATACGTATTGCGCGTTTGCGTCGTAATTTACGTATTGAAGATTTGGCAGAGCGCGTAGGTGTTTCTCGTTATGTTATTTCTCACCTTGAAAAAGGAAAGCCTACGGTCGCGATTGTTAGTTATTTTGGTGCGTTGTGGGCAATGGGTTTGATTGGTGACTTACAACATGTGGGCGATCCAGATCGTGATGAAGAAGGCCTCGCGTTAGAAAATGCACGTGCACCAAAAACAGCCGCAAAACGTAAAAAGGTGCTAGACAATGACTTCTAAGCACGAATGCTACGTATACATAATGCTTCCTGGTGCAACAGAATTTGTTACTGCAGCGCGTTTTCGTGTATCAACAACGGATGATCGTATACCTATCGGTGAATTCCTGTATGGTAAAAATTATTTAGCACATCAAGATGCTGTCGAATTAGATCCGGTTGAATTGAGATTAGCGCAAATTCGGTATCAAACAAAGAAAATGCAGGGTTTTTTCGGCGCAATTCGCGATGCAATGCCCGATTTTTGGGGGCGATGTGTGATTGAGCGTTATGCGCAAAAAGAGATTGTCGGTGAATTTGATTATTTATTGCAGAGCCCTGATGATCGTGCGGGTGCACTAGGATTTGGTTTGAATGTGATACCACCTGCACCACAAAGACATTTTAATCGAACGTTAAACCTTGAAACCTTGCAGGAAACTGCTGATGCTATTATCAATGAAACACCAATAAATTATGTGAATGATCAGCAACAAGTAGCCGCTTTATTATTACAGGGAACATCAATGGGTGGTGCACGTCCAAAGGCAGTCATTGAAGACGTGCATTGTCTTTGGATTGCGAAATTCAGTAGCGCTGCCGATCGGTGGAATCAGCCGCGTGTAGAGCATGCTCTTTTGAAATTGGCAAAAAAATGTGGATTGCACGTTGCAGAAAGTAAAATTGTGAGCGTTGCCGATAAAGATGTTTTGTTGGTAAAGCGATTTGACCGTGAATATTCAAAACAGGGGTATTTTCGGCATCGGATGGTCAGTGCATTGACTTTACTTCAATCAGACGATACTCCGTTGAAATATTCGGATTGGTCTTATTTGTTATTGGCTGATAAAATTCGTCAAGCGAGCGCATCTCCAGAAAATGATTTACGTGAATTATTTGGCCGCATTTGTTTTAATGCCTTGGTGTCAAATTCGGATGATCACCCAAGAAATCATGCGGTTTTAGCAAAAACAACAGAGTGGCGATTGAGCCCTGCATATGATTTAACGCCGACTTTGTCGTTTTCCCAAGAGCGGTTTCTCGCAATGACGTGTGGCAAGCAGGGTCGATTAGCATCGAAAAAAAATATATTAAGTGCGCATGAACGATTTTTGCTTTCAAGTCAGAAAGCAGAGCAGATAATTGATGATATGGTTATTATAGTTAAAAAAGAGTGGATGAATTGTTTGCGTCAAGCGGGTGTTACGGAAAAAGACTCTGCTCATGTTGCTACTGCATTTGTTCATGAGGGATTTTTTTACGTATGACCCCTATCTCGATAACCATTCTCAAAGGCGTCGGCCCAAAATGCGCTGAATTGCTAGCCCATTTAAATATTCTCACCGTGCAAGATTTATTATTGCATTTGCCATTGCGATATGAAGACCGCTCGCGTGTTTACTCAATTTCTGAAATTAAATCGGGTGATCGTATATTAATTGAAGGCACTATCGAATCCGTGCAAATCGTGGGGGCGCGACGTTATTTAAAATGTGTTTTGCGTGATGGCGCCCGTTCAATTGATTTGGTTTTTTATTATTTTGCACCATCACATTATAAGCGTTTGTTAAATATGCGTGGGCGTGTGCGTTGTTTTGGTGAAGTGCGATTTGGTTTTTCAGGGCATTTAGAAATGACGCATCCAGAATATGCGTCTGTTAATCAAATTATTGCTGACAGTGTTTTATCATTATCGCCGTGTTTATTACCTGTTTATCCTGCGACGAAAGGATTGCAACAAAATACATTGCGAAAATTAATGCGCCAAGCTTTGAGTTTATTACTGAAAGAAAATATTTTACCTGAATTATTGCCAGACGCCATTTTAAAACAATTTAATTTTTTTATACTGAACGATGCCTTGTCATTTATCCATTTTCCGCCAATGGATATTAATCCTGATGCGTTGCTGCAAGGGAAACATCCGGCGCTTGTGCGATTGATTGTAGAAGAATTAATTGCGCATCAACTCAGTTTGCAACAATTACGACGTACCGCACAATTAAATGTTTCTGTTGCACTAGCGCATGCACACGATTATGAAGAAAAATTATTGGCACAATTGCCTTTTCAATTAACGAACGCACAAAGCCGTGTATTAACTGAAATTCAAACTGATTTGATGCGGACAACACCCATGTTGCGTTTACTGCAAGGCGACGTGGGTTCAGGTAAAACAATTGTTGCGTGTTTTGCGGCATTAAACGCCATTGCACAAGGTCATCAAGTTGCCCTAATGGCGCCGACTGAAATTTTATCAGAACAGCATTTTCAAAGTTTTTTAAAATGGCTATCACCACTGAATATTAAAGTTGATTTATTATTGGGGCGACAATCTGAACTAGCGCAAAAATCTGTTAAAGCAAAATTATTATCGGGCGAAATTGATTTAATTATTGGTACGCATGCTTTATTTCAAAGTGATGTTGCGTTTAAAAATCTTTCATTATTAATTATTGATGAACAACATCGATTTGGTGTGCATCAACGATTGGCTTTGATGAAGAAGGGATTGAAAACAGGTGTATTTCCGCATCAACTCATTATGACGGCAACGCCGATTCCGCGAACATTGGCGATGACGGCCTATGCTGATTTAGATTTTTCAGTGATAGATGAATTACCGCCAGGACGAAAACCCATTTCAACCGTATTAATTGCTTCTTCCAAGCGTGATGATATTATTGCGCGTGTGAAAAAGCATTGCCAAACTTCACAAGCCTACTGGATTTGCACCCTAATAGACGAATCAGAATTATTACAATGCCAAGCTGCGGAAACCACTTTTAACTATTTAAAAGAAGAATTGCGTGAATTGCGCATTGCTTTAATTCATGGTCGATTAAAATCAGATGAAAAAAATGCAATAATGACCGCATTTCAATTGGGTGAAATAGATTTATTGGTGGCAACCACGGTTGTTGAAGTGGGTGTTGATGTGCCAAATGCCTGTTTGATGATTATTGAAAATCCAGAACGACTGGGTTTATCGCAATTACACCAATTGCGTGGGCGAGTGGGTCGGGGAAGTCAGGCGAGTTTTTGTGTGCTGCTCTATCAACCTCCTTTATCTGATATTGCAAAAAAGCGTTTGTCTTTAATGCGTGAAACGCAAGACGGCTTTGTGATTGCCGAGCAAGATTTGAAAATGCGCGGGCCGGGCGATGTGTTGGGTGCGCGACAATCGGGATTGATGCAATTGCGAATAGCGGATTTAATGCGCGATCAGCATCTGTTGTCGATTGTGCAAACAGTGAGCCAACAATTAATAAGCGACCATCCTGCGGTGGTACCATTATTAATGCAGCGTTGGATTGCGGCAGAGATAAAATATTTGCATGCGTAGGGGCGGGATCACTGATAACCGATCACTGACCCATTAATTTACGATTTCACTTTTATTAAGTCATAATCAGTTCTGTTTTTCGAAAACACCACGATGATTTTGATTGCATGCTTGTTTCAACGAAAATGATTAGGTAATATACCTCAAATGCGATACATGTTTTGTATCGTCGTTTATTTGGGAGTTCGTGAATCGGGGAATGTCTTTCCGACGCGGCTTTCAGAATTTTAAAATTAAATATTGAGAGGGAAGTTCAATGTCGGTAAAGAAAACTCTTTTGTTATGTGCTGCTGGTGCAGCTGCGGTGAGTATGACTGCGGCAATGGCTGGTGGTTTTACGCAAGAACCAACTGCAGCTACTGCAGATAATGGCTACTACATCGAAGGTCATTTAGGTTATGCTCGTCAAAATTATTATGATAACCGTGGTTGGCGTGCTGCAACGAACGTCGGTACTGTCAACAACAGTAATACAAGCGGTGGTTTTGCTGCTGGCTTAGATACTGGTTACAAAATAAATAGACATTTTGGTGTGGAATTAGGTTGGTTCCATTTGCCTGATGTTAACGTGCAATCAAGCGCGACTGGATCATCGTATTTGACAAGCTGGGTATTATACTTAGCTGGTAAGTACATGATGCCGTTGCCTTTGCTCAACAGCACGGATATCTTCTTTAAATTGGGTGTTGCGTATCGCAGTGCAACGCTTCCTGCTGCTGCACAAACGCTAGCTGCTGTTAATACAGGTACGTCTACGTATGTTCGTCCTATGTTTGCAACTGGTTTGGATTATAGCTTTAGTGACGCATGGTCGGGTATTTTCCAATACGCGTACTTCATGGGTGCTAATAACTCCTTCCCATTTAATACTAACAGAGGCGCACTGAGCACGGTGGCTGCTAACGTATTTACATTAGGCTTGGGTTACAAGTTTACTATTTAATCGTTAGTGTTTATGTTTTCAAAAAGGAGCTTCGGCTCCTTTTTTTATGACTTGGGTCTGACATTTTTTTATGTTCTTTACCTGTATTCGCTGCGTAAATGCGTGTGCGCGCTTCTGACTCCGTGTTTGCTCGCATAATAATCAAATTCAATTTTCATTTTATTTTAGTGAAAAATTATACATAATTACCAAATTGATTTTAAAATAAACAAAGTAATTTGTTTTAATTAAATAAAAGCTTGTTTATTGATTTTATATTGGGTAACATAATTTTTGTACGCACAATGCATTTTGCATCGTGTTATTGAGCGGAAAAAGGGTCGATACTAATAAGTCTCACGGAAATTTTTCTGAAAGATTTATTTATCGACTTTATTTTTTCTTAAAGATCCAAAAAGAGGGAATTTAAAATGTCGGTAAAAAAAATATTAGTATTAACAGCTGCGGGTTTAGTAGCGATCGGTGCAACTGCTGCAATGGCAGGCGGACCAGATCACATGGCTATGCCTTCAGAACCTGCGTTTCAAAATAGTATTTATCTTGAAGGCCATGTTGGTTATACACAATCAAACTGGACTAACTTCAATGGAAATCAATTAATTGGTCAATTTGGTAGTGGCGTTAGTGGCGCGGCTTTTACCCCTGCCAATGTTGGTGGTGCGACTGGCGGTAGTAACGGTAATGGTGGTGTGACTGGTGGCGCTGATTTAGGCTACAACATCACGCAACACATCGCTGTGGAAGCTGGTTGGTTTTACATACCACAAGTTACTGGTGGTGCAACGGGAGACTTGAGTAGTGTTATAGGTAGTACAGCAACTGTTAACTCTTGGTTTGCTTACATGGCTGGTAAATTAAGTGTGCCTGTTATGGACAACCTAGACTTATTCGGTAAAATTGGTGTTGCTTATCGTTCACTGTCATATAGCTTGAGTAATACAACTGTTGCTTCTTTAAATGCAGTTTCTGGTAATGGTGGCTACTGGGCGCCTGTGTTTGGTGCTGGTATTCAATACCTTTGGGGTAGCTGGATTGTCGGCGGACAGTACATGTATTTGCCTGGTAATTCTGCAATTAACAACAGCAATGCATCATTTGGCGCGCCAAATGCTGCACCAGAAATCAACCAATACACTGGTTTCTTGGGTTATAAATTCAACGTTTAATCGTTGTATTAATACAAAAACAAAAAAAGGAGCTTCGGCTCCTTTTTTTATGAGTGCTCTGTGTGTTCTGTTCTTTTTGCTTTCGCTATAGATTAATTTGCATAGACCTACGCACTTACTCGGCTTGCTCACGCTTGCCACGTGCGTGCTTTTGATTCACGCGTTCGCTCATTTACATTGTCATCCCCCTTGAATTATGACAATAAAACCCCATCTCCAAAGCATCTTAATTAAACAATCAGGGGAACGCATATGACCACTGCTGCACAAAAAGAAACATTGTCCTTTGGCGCTGACGTCAATCAATTATTGGAATTGGTTGCGCATTCGCTTTATAGCAATCCAGAAATATTTTTGCGCGAATTGATATCCAATGCTTCAGATGCCGCTGATAAATTGCGTTATGAAGCATTAACCGATGCCGCTTTATATGAAAATGATTCCGAATTAAAAATCTGGGTTTCAATTGATAAAGACAATAGAACAGTGACTATCCGGGACAATGGTATTGGCATGAATCGTGAAGAAGCGATTACCAATTTAGGCACAATTGCTAAATCTGGTACGCGCGCCTTTAAAGAGAAATTATCCAATGGCGCTGAAAAAAATGATTCGCAGTTAATCGGCCAATTTGGCGTGGGGTTTTATTCTGCCTATGTCGTTGCTGATAATGTTGTTGTCCGCACGCGTAGAGCCGGAACGCAAATTAATCAAGGTGTTTGCTGGGAGTCTAACGGAAAAGGTGAATTCATTGTTAACAACATTGATTACACGCCTCGCGGAACTGAAATTACCCTATATCTTAAAAAAGAAATGGATGAATATTTAGAAGATTATCGTTTACGTTCGATAATTACAAAATATTCAGACCATATTGTTTTACCGATTATGATGGCAAAAATTGAAAAATCCTCAAAAGCTAAAAAAGATGAAATTGTTATTCCAGAGGAAGAAGTGGTTAATCAGGCAAATGCATTGTGGACGTTGCCAAAAAGTGAAATTAAGGATGAACAATATGCAGCGCTATATAAGCATATTGCGCATGATTTTGAAGATCCATTGATATGGGCACATAATAAAGTGGAAGGAAAATTGGAGTATACGAGTTTGTTGTATATTCCTAAACGTGCGCCATTTGATTTATGGAATCGTGAGGGTGTACGCGGCTTAAAATTATATGTAAAACGCGTGTTTGTTATGGACGATGCTGAACATTTCATGCCGATGTATTTACGCTTTGTTAAAGGTATTATTGATACGAATGATTTGCCGTTAAATGTTTCTCGTGAAATCTTACAATCCAATAAAACAATTGATTCAATTAAGTCAGCCTGCGTAAAACGTATGTTGGGTTTATTAGAAGATTTAGCAGAAAATAATAAAGAAAAGTATGCTGAATTTTGGGCTACTTTTGGGGCGGTATTAAAAGAAGGTCCTGCAGAAGATTATGCAAACAAAGATCGCATTGCGAATTTATTGCGTTTTTCAACAACGCATACTGATTCTGAAAAACAAGAAGCAAGCTTAAAAGATTATGTGTCGCGCATGCAAACCGGCCAAGACAAAATATATTTTATTGTTGCAGATAATTTTCAAGCAGCAAAAAATAGTCCATTATTAGAAGTATTTCGCAAAAAAAATATTGAAGTGTTGCTATTGTCTGATCGTGTAGATGAATGGTTAACGTCTCATTTAAACGAATTTGAAGGTAAAAAATTACAGTCGATTTCGCAAGG
>MGXX01000047.1:19823-23174 GCA_001801515.1 Gammaproteobacteria bacterium RIFCSPHIGHO2_12_FULL_38_11 | reverse complement strand
ATTGAGAGAATGAAAAAAGCTTTGGGCGATCGCGTGAAGGACATCCGTCTAACATTGCGCTTAACAGATTCACCTGCGTGCGTGGTATTTGATGAAAATGAAATGACAGGGCATATGCAACGCATGATGAAGGCAGCGGGTCAGGCATTTCCAGAAGCAAAGCCGATTTTAGAGTTAAATCCAGATCATGCGATTGTGCTAAAAATCAAGGCAGAAAATGATGAAGGACGATTAACGCGTTGGTCGGATTTACTGTTGAGCCAAGCGTTGTTGGCTGAAGGCGAGCAATTATCTAATCCAGCGGCATTTGTAAAATCGCTGAATCAATTGGTGATGGAGCTTTAAATTTGCAATACGTTACGATAGCGCCAATGGAATTTCCGCCGCCATCACCGTATTTTCCAGCAATGTCGCAACCGTCATCGGCCCAACACCACCAGGAACAGGGGTAATCCACCCTGCTCTGGTGCAAGCCGTTTCAAAATCAATATCCCCTGTAATTTTGCCATTGTTCAGTCGACTAAAGCCCACATCAATCACAATCGCACCCGGCTTAATCCATTCGCTATGAATAATGCCATGGTGCCCTGTTGCGGAGATTAAAATATCAGCCTCTTGCACATGATGCGCTAAATTTTTTGTCGCGCTATGGCAAATGGTGACGGTACATTGTGCTATTAACAACTCAAGCGCCATTGGGCGACCTACAATATTTGATGCGCCAACAACAACTGCATTTTTTCCCGCTAAATTGTCGCCTGTTTCTTTGAGTAAAGTCATCACGCCGTGTGGTGTGCAGGGTCGTAACAAAGGACGTTTTTGCACCAACAACCCTAAATTATAGGGATGAAAACCATCAACATCTTTTTTAGGATTAATTTTTTCGAGCAGTTCATCGGTTTGTAAATGCAAGGGCAGGGGCAATTGCAATAAAATGCCGTGTACTGTTGAATCATTGTTTAAATTTAATATTAATTTTTCTAGTGTTTGTTGATCTGTATTTTCAGGTAAATGATGCAGATGTGAAATAATGCCAACCGCTTTACAGGCGTTTTGTTTTTGCTTGATATAACTCTGCGAAGCGAGATTAGAACCCACTAAAATCACTGCTAATCCGGGCAATAGCTTGTGCGCAAGGATTTTCTCCTTGATACGCAATTTTATTTTTTCGGCAGTCGTGCGGCCATCTAATATTTTTGCTACCATTGCATATCACCCCTTGTAAAAAACAAATTATATCATAAAAGCAAATTGGAGCATTTTATCATGTTAAAAAACAAAACTGTTTTGATTACCGGTGCTTCAAGCGGTATTGGCATGAGCTGTGCTGAAAGCTTTGCAAAAGCAGGGTCAAAGTTACTTTTATGCGCGCGACGGCTTGATATCATTGCTGACCTTGCAGCGAAATTAAAACGTGAACAGGGTGTTGAAACATATATTTTTCAATGTGATGTGCGTGATTACGCCGCTATTAAAAAACAAATGACTGCTTTGCCAGCGGAATGGAAAACTGTTGATGTCTTGATTAATAATGCAGGGTTAGCGGCGGGATTAGAAACCATTCAAGAAAGCGATGTGCAAGATTGGGAAGTGATGATCGATACCAATTTAAAAGGGTTGTTATACATGACGCGCGAAATATCATCTCAAATGGCGCAAAGAAAATCCGGGCATATTATTAATATTACATCGATTTCAGGACATCAAATTTATCCAAAGGGCGCTGTCTATTGTGCGACAAAACATGCCGTTGTCGCATTGTCTCAGGGTTTACGCATGGATTTGTTAGGGACAAATGTCAGGGTGAGTATGGTGTCGCCAGGCGCAGTGGAAACCGAATTTAGCCTTGTACGAATGAAAGGCGATGTGAAACGTGCCGCTGGTGTTTATGAGGGATGGACGCCATTAAAAGCAGAAGATATTGCTGATGCTGTTTTGTATTGTGCAACGCGCCCCTTGCATGTGAATGTAAGTGAAATTTTAGTGATGCCAACGGCGCAAGCGGCGGTGGGGATGGTTGCCAAAGAGTCTTAGCTATGTTCAACACCAAATCTATGACCCAATTTATCGTCTCGATGGCATTGTTTATGGATGTGTTGGATTCTAATATTTTAAACACAGCCATTCCCATTATGTCGCACGCCTTTCATGTTAATCCTATCGATATGAAAATCGCTTTAATCAGTTATTTATTAAGCTTAGCGATATTTATTCCCATGAGCGGCTGGGTTGCAGATAAATATGGTACAAAAAATATTTTTATTACAGCGATGGGAGTATTCACCCTCAGTTCTATTTTCTGTGGTATGTCGCATACATTGCTGGAATTGGTAATAGCACGCTGTTTTCAAGGGATTGGCGGCGCATTTATGATTTCACTCGGGCGATTAATTATCGCGCGTACTTTTGCACGGCATGAATTGGTAAATGCGATGAACGCCGTGGTTATTGTTGTTTCGGTTGCTGTCATGGTGGGCCCGTTCGTCGGTGGTGTGATTGTTGATCATTTATCCTGGCAATGGATTTTTTGGGTTAATATTCCGGCAGGTATTTTTGCCATTTTATTTTCATCGCATTATTTAAAAGAAACAGCAGAAAAAAATCCAAAGCCATTTGATTTCTTGGGGTTTATTTTATTTGGCGGCGGTTTATCATTATTAAGTTTCTCATTATCTGAAATGAGTGCACCGCAAATTGATGTGCATTTGATTATCGCGCTGATGATAGTTTCATTTTTTATGTTAATTGTTTATTGCTTTCATGCGCTTCGTATTCAACATCCTGTTATTAGAGTTACATTATTTAAAATACGGACGTTTCGTGTTTCTGTTTTTGGAAATTTATTTGCGCGATTGGGATTTGGCGGCATGCCTTTTTTGCTGCCATTAATGCAGCAATTGGGCTTTGGATTTAGTGCACAATTATCAGGCCTTTTATTGCTGCCCATTGCGCTCGGTATTATTTTTTCAAAATTGGTTGCGGTACATGGCTTAAAACGCTTGGGCTACCGGAAATTTTTATTAATCAATACTTTTTTGGTGGGATTATTGGTCTGGACCTTTCAATCTATCACGAGTGCAACACCGATCTATGGCATTGCATTACTTACTTTTATTTTAGGTGTTTTTATTTCAGCACAATTTACAGGGATGAGTTCGCTTGCTTTTGCTGATTTGGATCCAAAAGATTTAAGTGCATCAACGAGTATTACCAGTACGACACAAATGCTTGCGCAAAGTTTTGGTGTTGCGGTGGGTGCTATATTGTTAAGATTTTATTCTGAAAAAATAAATCATTCCTTGAAATTAACGACTGCTATTTTTCATCATGCTTTTTTTATATTGGGAATAA
>MGXX01000047.1:12787-19735 GCA_001801515.1 Gammaproteobacteria bacterium RIFCSPHIGHO2_12_FULL_38_11 | reverse complement strand
CTTCTACACCTTCAACCTCTTACCCACTTGCAAATCATCATTTGATAAATGATTAATCACCATTAAGTGTTTTGCAGTTGTATGATGTCGTGCGGCAATTCTATTTAAATCATCACCGCGCCTTACGGAATATAAATTAGTGTGATTATTTTCAGTCATTTTTTTCACTTTATGCTTTGTTGCTTTTATAGCAAGCTGTTTTTTTACGTTATGCTTTTTTGTTTTTACAGCGAGGTGTTTTTTCACTTTTGATTTCACTGTTTTTTGATTTTCTTTTTCTGCTTTTAATTGTTTCACAAACATCGGTTTATTATGGGTAGGTAACATAACCGTGATGCTTTGATGCGGCGGTGTCGATGAGTGACGTAAAGCCGGATTTAATTTTTTGACAGTATTTACTGAAGTGTGTGCAAGGCTTGCAATCGTTTTTAATTTCATTTGTTTGTTAATGGTGACTGAGCTCGCCACCGCTTTGTTTGGTATGGGTGATAAATGCATGCCATAAGCATGCGGGTGTTGAATAATCGTTGCTAAGGCCAATAATTTTGGAATGTAGCGTTCTGTTTGTTTGGGCAGCGGTAATGCCCAAAAGTTTGTTGGCAAGCCGTGTTCTTTGTTGTAATGGATAGCTTCCATTACCGTGCCGGGGCCAGCATTATAAGCTGCCAATGCTAAGAGCCAATTATGATCAAACATTTGATAAAGATAAGATAAAAAATGTAGGGCAACATTGGTTGAAACAGTGGTACTGCGACGACCATCGTAAAAATAATTCATTTTGACGCCATAATTTGCAGCAAGTCCGGGCATTAATTGCCATAAACCCGCAGCGCCCACATCAGATGAGCCTGAAGGCATATAATCACTTTCTACCATGGGTAATAAGGCCAATTCAGCGGGTAAGTGGAGTTTTTTGGTTTGTTGAAAAATGTAGTATAAGTAAGGACGTGCATTAACAGTGAGTTTATGAATATATTTTGGATCACGTAAATCCCGGTTTAATTGTTGTCGTACATCATTGTGATTTTGATCTGTAACAAGCGTAAAATTTTGCGACATGACCAGCCAAAGATTTTGTTCGCTGGGTGATAAAAGCGCCTGCGCTGGCATATTAATCCAGCCCAGCATAATGGTAAGAAATAAGAGTAAGTTCCGAATTAAAAGATGCATGTGGTCATACTACGCACAATAGCGGCTCAAAGCAAGTTGAAATTTGTAACCCATTGATTTATTGATCGACTTTCTGTTGTGCTTCTCTCTGCGACCCCCTATGATAATCAAAAGTGCAGCTAAGAGGATGATTCTGTGATCGATCGAGATGCGTGGTTTCGAGAAGCGCCGGGCTTAATGATCTTGAATGAAGAAAAGTCAGTGCTTGATCGCATTTTTAAAACCATGCGTGGTAATGATTTGTTGCAAGTGGGTGGATCAAGTGACACGCGCTTGATTTCTCAAGCGCGTGTTTTACGTTCATTTTTTGTTGATCGTTATTGTCATGGGCAAAATATAAGATTATTTATTCAAGCAGATCCACGCTGTTTGCCAGTTCAAACAGAATCAATGGATATTGTCTTATTGATGCATACGCTTGAATCATCAAAAACACCTAAGGCGGTGTTAGATGAAGCTTATCGGGTGCTTAGACCCAATGGCCAGTTAATTATTTTTGGCGTTAATCGCTGGAGTTTATGGCAGATATCACGGCTATGGATGCAAAAAAAATTATTTTCTGATATAAAAAAACTGCATTCGCTGGCAAAAATAAAACGTCTTTTGTATGAAAATGATTTTGAAATTGTGCAGCAACAAACAATGTGTTTTCGCCCGTTATTTAAAAATAAGACATTGCTTCATGTCTTTTTATTTTTAGAGGCATTAGGACAATTCTTTATGCCTTATTGTGGTGGCATTTATATGATTCACGCAATAAAAAATATTCCAGGCATGACGCCGTTGGTTGCGCAAAGTGTGCGGTTAGCACAAACACGTACATATTAAAATTAATATTGAATTATTTACATGGAAATTTATTGATGAAAAAAATCGAACTCTTCACAGACGGCGCATGCCGTGGCAATCCAGGCCCTGGTGGTTGGGGTGTGTTAATGCGTTATGGTACGCAAGAAAAAAAATTACATGGTGGTGAAAAACACACGACAAATAATCGCATGGAATTAATGGCGGCGATTGAGGGATTAAAAGCAGTAAAAGAATCCCGTGAAATTGTGTTAACAACTGATTCGCAATATGTGCGACTGGGTATTACGCAGTGGTTAGAAAATTGGAAAAAAAGAAACTGGAAAACAGCGGATAAAAAACCTGTTAAAAATCAGGATTTATGGGAGCAATTGGATGTTGAAGTCGCGCGTCATCAGGTCGTATGGCATTGGGTGAAAGGTCATTCAGGTCATGTTGAAAATGAAATGGCAGATCAATTGGCCAATCGCGGAATTGATGAATTATTCTAAACATGAACTGCTGTTTGTTTGAGTGAATGGAAGCGGAAACGATAGTGACCGTGTGTGATTGAGATCTCAAGTTTTACGCAAACCCAATTTTACGTTGTTTAGTGCGTTCCTCTGAGGCAATTAATTGATGAATTGCCTCGAACACAACCTTAAAATTTTTGTCATATTTTTTTTCTAAAATTTCAATTTTCTCTTTTAATTCCTTGTTCGAGTCGATCATTTTTCGCAATCGCACAAATGAGCGCATAATCTCAATGTTAACCTGAATAGCTTGATTGCTATGAAGAACACTAGAAAGCATGGCAATACCTTGTTCAGTAAAGACATAAGGCAGATAGCGTCGTCCACCCCAACTTGAGGTCACAAATTGTGACCTCAAGATTTGTAGTTCATCTGTCGTGAGCTGAAACATGAAATCTGAAGGAAATCGAGCAATATTGCGTTTCACTGACTGTACAAGTACTTTAGTTTCAATCCCGTATAATATGGCCAAATGCTTATCAAGCATGACTTTCTCCCCACGTAGATTTAGAATGCATTGCTGAATTTCTTCGATGGGTAATCCGATATCAGCAGTCATGGCCGTTTCCTTAATTTAAAGAGCCGACAATTTTTGCAGAAATTAAATAAAATGCAATACAGGGTTTTTACAAATGAAAATACTCCACGTCGTCATTGGACTTCTCTTTAACAAAAAAAATGAAATACTCATTGCCCTTCGTCCACCGCACGTCATACAACCTGGCGTATGGGAATTTCCCGGTGGAAAGGTAGAAGAAAATGAAAGCTTAGAAGATGCCTTAATCCGTGAGTATTACGAAGAGATTGGCATAACGATTACAAAAACAGAATTTTTTTTGAAAATTGAAAAGAAATATCCTGATAAAAAATTAATATTACATACATTTAAAATCTTTACTTACCACGGCGAACCGCGAGGCTGTGAAAATCAAGAAATTCGTTTTGTGCCGATTGAAACATTAAGAAATTATACTTTTCCCAAAGCCAATGCAGAGATTATCAACACGCTAATGACATGACAAAAAGACAATAAACGCGGTATAATTTTTTAAAATCAAAACGGATTTGATCGGCATGAACGAAAAAATTCAAAAGCAATCTCTTGCACCTTTAACCCTTGCCGCTTTAGGTATTATTTATGGTGACATCGGTACTAGCCCTTTATATGCGCTTAATGCGACATTGCACGGCCTAAAATTTAATGTCATTAATGTGCTTGGGTTACTTTCCCTGATTTTATGGGCGCTTATTTTAGTTGTGTCTGCAAAGTATTTGTGTGTAGTGTTAAATGCAGATAACGAAGGCGAAGGGGGTGTATTAGCTTTATTGGCACTTTTAAAGAAAAAGCATGCACATACCTCTAAATTATTTTTTTTAATTGGTATATTTGGTGCGGGATTAATGTTTGGAGATGGTATGTTAACGCCGGCAATTTCTGTCATGAGTGCCGTTGAGGGCGTTATTGTAGTTTCACCGGCGTTTGCTTATTGGGTGTTGCCGGCTTCATTTACCATTTTGTTTATATTATTTTCACTTCAATTTTTAGGAACAGATAAAATTGGATTTTTATTTGGACCTATTATATTAACTTGGTTTATTTTGATTGGAATTTTGGGACTGATACAAATTGTTCATAATCCCGTTGTGCTTCAAGCAATTAATCCTTACTACGGCTACTTATTTTTATTAAATAATGGATGGCTGGGTTATGGGTTATTGGGTGGCGTGTTTTTAGTGGTGACCGGTGCTGAGGCCTTGTATGCTGATTTAGGTCATTTTGGAAAAAAAGCAGTTAGATTAAGTTGGTTTTTGGTTGTCTTTCCGGGATTATATTTAAATTATTCAGGACAGGCGTCCTATTTACTCACGCATCCGCATGCAACGGATAACCCATTTTATTTAATGGCACCAACCTGGTTTTTAATCCCGTTAATAGCCATTGCAACCGTTGCAACGATTATTGCATCACAAGCCGTTATTTCTGCTACCTTCTCGTTAACAAAACAAGCTGTTTTATTAGGATTATATCCTCGCTTGCCAATTCAACAGACATCTGCAACGGTCCAGGGTCAAATTTATGTTCCACAAATGAATTTCCTATTGGGCGTTGGTACTTTGGTTTTAATTTTGGTTTTTAATACTTCTGATGCCATTGCGCATGCCTACGGGGTTGCTGTCAACTTCGTTATGATGTTGACTACTTTTATGATTATTTTGGTAGCTAAAGAAAAATGGCATTGGAATTCAATAAAAATTGTTACTGTGTTTTTAGTTTTTGTGGGCATCGATTTAGCCTTTTTTGGCGCTAACCTTGAAAAATTAACAAAAGGCGGATGGATTCCAATTGCGCTTGCATTATTGTGTTCTTTTATTATGTTCACGTGGAATAAAGGAATAGAATACTTACGTGAATTCTATTTTACAAAACAGGATGATTTTCCAAAAATGTTAGGGCAATTGCGTGATGAAACAATCAGTCGTTTACATGATCTTACGGCAATTTTTATTACGGATATTTATGATAGAAGTGGTGGTTGTTTCCTGCGTTTTTTAAAGCTCAACCATTCACTACCCGAAAATATTTTAATTGTTAATTATATAGTAGATAATATTCCTTATGTTTCATCAATTGATCGCTATGAAGCCAGTTGTTTGGATAAAAACATATGTCAATTAACATTGCATTATGGATTTATGGATTTTATATCAATACCACAAGCGCTTTATGTTGCAAATGATCGACAATTGCTTCCTTTTAAAATTAATATTGATACTGCTTTATATTTAATTGAGGTTCCGAATATTATTGCTTCTGAAAAAAAGAAGCCAGGTTGGTTTTTTTGGCAAGAAAGTTTATTTGCATTTTTAATGCGAAATTATTCAGCGAATATTAATATTGAATTTTATCAATTACCTTATGACAGAACGATTGCAATTGGGACGTATTGCGCTATTTAATCGCTCGCATCTGGATGCCGATAGTTACACCATACATTAGTTGACGAAAAAGCCCGTGGTGTGGAAGGGGTAAAAAATTTGAATGGGGTAGATCAATGCATATGGTTTATATGATTGAGTGTATGAATGGGGGGTATTACACCGGGTATACTACAGACATTGCTCGCCGCTATCAAGAACATGAAGCTGGAAATGCAAAATGTAAATACACTCGTTCTTTCCCGCCTAAAAAATTGTTAGCGGTATGGGAATTTGAAAAGAAATCCGATGCACTTCGATTTGAATGTCGTGTTAAATCGCTCACACGTGCCGAAAAAGAATTGATATTAGAAAACAAGTCGAAATGACGCCTATAGGGGTTCCCTGGAAGAACCGACAAAACTGGCCGGTTTTAGATTTTAAGCCGCTTTCTTCATTTTTGTTATACGCATTTCAACGTGCAAACCTGCTGCGGTTGTCATATTCACAAGGACATCAAGCGCAAATAAATTAATTTTTCCGCGCATTAAATCCGATACCCGTGGTTGAGTAACACCAAGTAATTCCGCAGCTTGCTCTTGCGTTAATTTCAATTGCATAATGCGCTTTTCTAATCTTGCCGAAACAGGGAATGTTCGCAAAACATCAAGCGAATCCCCACGAAAATCAATTTCTTTCTTATTATCTATGAAATAAATATACAATATTTTGTATATATTTGCATGCAGTATAGCGATAAAATATCAAATTGTTTTGCCTAGTTTTTTCTCCAAAAGCTTAATGAGCTTAGCAAAATCAATCTCATTTGACACGTTTTTCGTCAATGTTAATAAAAAATTATTTAATACTTCCTTAATTCCCACCTTGTATGATTCATATTTATACAAACAGGAAAAATGAGGATAAAGATGCATCGTCAAACTGAAATGCACCAAGTGGTATTAAAAAGACCCGATGGATCATTAACAGGCACCATCCGCACGCAAGCTATTGGCTTACACAATCGACACATCGATGATGATCAAGATGCCGCTAATGCATTGACGTTTTTAATGCAATTATTGCTTGCAGATGCCAGCAACCATTGTTTTTCAAAACCCAATGAAACAACAGGCTTATGCAATGATGCATGGTTTATTATTTTAAGCTTTATGCTTAGCTTTAATCCTGTTTTGAATACAGGTCTTCCCGAATGTCGTGTGTTTGATAAAGCGAGTAGGTTCATACCACACACACAACAACTCGGCGCAGTTTCAATTGCTTTCAGAAAATCCACCCTTTTTCCTGTTATTAAAATGAATCCCGATTATCTTATCGAAGCGGTATTACAGGCGGATGAAGCAATGGTTTTAAAAATAATAGCGGCGGATCCACGGTATTTAACAAAAACAGGAACAGGGGTTGATTTAAACGGAAACGCTTTTACTGGCACGCCATTACAAGCTGCCTTACACACGACCGATATAGAACTCTGCGAGAAAATGAAGCCCTATTTTGATCAAATGGAAAATGGTCAAGAACA
>MGXX01000047.1:12126-12766 GCA_001801515.1 Gammaproteobacteria bacterium RIFCSPHIGHO2_12_FULL_38_11 | reverse complement strand
AATTTATACGAAAAGTTTAACTTATTACATAAACAGACAAAAAGCAGCACTAACAGAACAAAAAGCAAAGCAATTTGAATTTTTGCAATTGCCGACATTAAATCCAGCACAAACAAAACAGTTCAATGAAGTTAATGAAAAAATTAAGCAAGCAACGCGTAACATAATCAATTATAAAAGTGCGCTGGCAAGCCAAGATATTCACAAAATGATTGGAACACACAATCAAATGCAAGAAGACAATGCATTTGATTTTCAACCGTATGTAAACGCTATTTGCAACGCAACCGGCGCAGAATTAGATGCGGTGATGGAATTAATTAATGCAACAACACCGGCCGCAACTGCCGCTTCAATTGCCCGCACCGGTATTTCACCCATTCAAACTGATGCAGCACGCGCAAAACCATTTGATCAACTCACCCTGGTTGAAAAATTAAATCGCTTCAGAGAAGAGTTTGTCGCGCACACGCAACCAGAAATTATTTTTAATCCAAATCACATGCTAACTGGCTTAACACACAATGATAAAACATGGAATGAATTTGATGCAGGTCACATTGTAGATCCAGATTATAAAAAGCGCATCGTAATTTTCTCTCAGTTGGTTGGATGGTCGCAACAAAATGCGGCTGAGCCC
>MGXX01000047.1:11292-12071 GCA_001801515.1 Gammaproteobacteria bacterium RIFCSPHIGHO2_12_FULL_38_11 | reverse complement strand
GTGGCTGCGGAGCTGGCGCGCGGGTTTGTAGGGCGCGCGCGGGATTTTTCAAAACTTATGTCGAGCAAAAACAGCGATCTTGGAAAACTTATGCGACCAACGAAATCACATCAGTCTCGCATTCGCCCAGGGTGCTCGGTAATGTGAGGTAGTGTCGAAGAAACTAGAGCGGCATTTTCTGCCGCTCCGGGTGTCCAACATGATGCGATAAACTGGTAGCTCAAGTCTTTGTGTTTCCAGGTGTTCAAAATCGTTCCGTTTTTTGTTTAGGGTATGATAACATACCGACCATTAGACTGATAATTCGTATTATCAATATTGCCTAATATTGATAAATGGCGAATAGAAACGATAAAAACTTATGTGGGGTTATTATGAGAAGAAGTAATAGCAGTAGCAGCTCTGATAGTAATAGTGGGTTGCGAGAAAGTGATTTGGACGGAATGGGATACACAGCACTGCATCGAGCATGCACAATAGACTGGCCAGGCACACAATTTAATCTAAAAAAAGTAATTGAGGATATTATCAGTGCGATCGAAAAAGGTGTTGATCCCAATACAAGATTTAATCCTGGGGATATGGAGTTAGACAGTCATCTTGTGATTAATGGGACTCCTTTACACTTTCTTTTTCATGAACAGAATGGATCTGTAGCTGATAAAATTCATATTGCAAAATTGTTGATTGAGCGTGGAGCTGATCCGGAAGCAACTATTGATCCTTCGCTTAACAAGAATAACACTTGTCTTTCTTGTTTAGTAGGCCCACTAAGGCCT
>MGXX01000047.1:0-11286 GCA_001801515.1 Gammaproteobacteria bacterium RIFCSPHIGHO2_12_FULL_38_11 | reverse complement strand
ATGTGGAGAGTTGCACTTGAATTTAGATTGCGTAATCTGCAAAACATACAATTAAAAACGAGCAAGTCAGCTGACAGAGAATGTCGTCTAAATGCAGAGCTGGCTGAATTAATGGAAGAAAAAAAACAATATTTAGATGCATACAAGGAATTAGATGGTTTTGCAAAAGAAATTAAAAATCGAGCGGCAACCGTGAATACAACTGCCCCTACCGCACGCTTTTTTTAATAGCCGTCAAAAAATCATTCAGGAGCAGCCAGCTGCATTTGCGCATTAATATGAGAAAATTATTATCATAATCAGTTTGTTAAAATATGCGAACTGATAAACAACTAAAATTAACTATAATTGAGCTATTCATTCAATCAAGAGGTATATTATGCGTAAAATTTCACCCGTAGAACCCACTACCCCAGGGCAATCGCCTAACATCTCCACTCAAATTCCTCATGCTGCACAATCAGTACCAACGAAAGATAATTCAGGAATTCACTTCGATGAAATATTCAATGAGATTAAACAAGGCATCAAAAAAGAGGTTACATTTGATAATGCAATTACATTGGAAGACCTTAATGCTTTTATCATGCAAATCCAAGCAGAAAATCTCAAGTTAGATATGTTAACTGCGCGTAATATTACATTTTCAGAAAATAATAAAGTTTCATTGCCTTCTCCTAATGTCGCATCTTATTGGGTTGAATTTGGATCAGGACAAACCATCTCAAACCTTGAAGGTTCTACCGCTAAGGCAATAAAAGTATTAAATAAAAAAACAGTAACGCAAGCAGAATTAAATGCGCTCCTATTTGATGGCGAACCAACACCTGAAAGACCATCAATAGCGCCTGCTCCGCAAATTCATTTTGCAAAATCGGTCATATTTAACGGCCAAGATATTACTGCACAATTACCACAATCAAATTCTGCATCAGCTGGCGGTATTCGTTTTGGTGGAAAAGTGACGATTAACGCGAAGCGAGTGACCATAGATGGACAAGAATTCTCACAACAAGCAGCAGCAACAGCCCAACCACAGCATCAGCCAGCTCAACAACAGGAGCAAGTCGCGCAACCAACAGAAGGTCCACAAAATATTCAAACAAACATAGCTACGCCATCACCAGCTAATTTACAAAAATCAGCTGTAGAAGCATTCTTGCAAAATCCGAGCATTGCTAAAAGTGCTTATTGGCAGGGTAAAATAGTTGCAAATGTAACAGTGCAAGAGATATTTGATCACGTCGATGGAAAACACAAAGGTAAGTTTTTTAGTTACAGCGGCAAGGATACAAAAAAAGTTCTTGAGGAATATGGTGTAAACTTTACGCATCTTGTGAGTTTCACTGGCGATAAAAAAATAAATTATTTGTGTGAGAAAATTAATAGTGCGCCACACGCAATACCTGCACCAGCCAAAAAATAAGCGGAGCGTTACTACCCATTAAAACTATTTGAGAAAAATAAGATGAGATATTTACAAGCATTACGAAGCAAAATTTTAAGTACAACAGCATCAGATCAAGTAAGCGCGGTTGCTTACCATGAAAATAGCGTATTAGCCCAAATGAATTTAGGTGAAATTCGAGCTGCCAATTTATGGAAGAGCAATCGAAAATCCAGTAAAGAAAATATGGATGACATGGCATGCATTGTTTATCACGATGGATTACCTACAATCATTGCAGCGGATGGCGCTTTTGGTTGCGAAGCACAACATATTCATTTTATTACCACCGAAATCATTCCCGCCATATTAACAACTTTTATATCAAAATTATCAATTGCAAAATCAGAAGCGGAAAAAAAAGCAGTATTAGAAAGTATTTTTAAAGCGATAAACAAAGCGGTTTTGCAGCAATATGGCTTGGCTACCGCCAGTTTTGTTTTTTCACTTGCGATGATATATCAAGATAAACTGACAGGTGAAATAAAAGTTGCGGGATTTGGAACGGGTGATGTTACTATTGTTGCGCGAAAACAAACTGGTGAAGTTGATGTATTGAAACCGGCGCAACGAATAATAGACATACATTCTGCATATTTAAAATTTTTGGCACAATTCAATGACGCTGATATTGTTCCTGTGCCACCACCCCATCAAAAACAGTTTTTACCCCTAGAGCCTAAGGATAATATTGATGAAGTGGTCAAGCAAATTCATTGTTTTGATCGACCTATTGAAGAAGGAATTGAAATTTTTTGTTTTAGCGATGGCGTGCTGGAATTATTAGATTGTCGAATTAAAAAAATAACAGTAGGCAACACTGTTTTTTTGGATGTTATTCCCGACGTAAGTGTTTTTTCTGAAAATACAGACGTTGATCGTGTTGTTGCGATTTGCCAAAATAACAGGGACAAGCGTTTTGCGTTAATGTCTGCGCCAGTTGTTGATGGCGAATTGAATTTATATCAACAACAATGCCAACAAGCATTCGGTCGTTTTGAACCTGCTGTTTCTTCTATTGGAGATGATTTAATATTTGTAAAAACAATTGTTCCATCTCGTGAGCAGCGTGCAACTATTGAAGCTGCTTCAATCATTTCTGTTCCAAGAACGTTAGCTGAATTTTATGTGACTTATCAAGCTGATTTTAATAAAAAAAAGGGCTGGTTTAGCAGATCGGGCTCATTTTTTGGTGGTGAAAAATCAATGCAAAAACAAATAGAAGATTGCGAGGTGTTGTCGCTTGATGATATTACTGCTCATGCATCAACACATCCAACCAGTAGAACTGCAACCATTATGAAGCCATCTAAATAAAGGAAAAATACTATAGGACAAGCTATACGCCAATTGCAAGCATTAATACTGGTCTGTTTTGTCGGTTCTTCGTGTGCCCAGGGAACCCCTATAGCATGCGACGCTATTTTAAACAGTAATCACCTCCCACTGCGCATCTAGTTTTTCTGCCAAATAAGGTAACACCTTATTTTCTAGGTTCTCTTTCACCTTCCATGGGGGATTTAGCAATAAAAGACCGCATTTTGATAGTTTTTCAGATCCCACCATGTTAGTTAATGAAAAATGAATTGCAAAATTTTCAATGGCCAGTGCGTTAATATCGCAATAAAACTGTTGAATTAATTTTTCATCTTTAATGGGGTACCAAATCATAAAATGTCCTGAGCGCCAATGTTTTAATGCGCGCTGAAGCGTTGTAATAATTTGTTCGCACTCATTTAAGACTTCAAAAGCGGGATCAATTAATACTAAGCCACGTTTTTCCTTCGGGGGTAAAAATGCCTTCATGCACAAATAGGCATCCATGTAATGGACGGCAATCGATTTCTTTTTAGAAAAATGCGTTTTTAATGTTTGAAAATCTTGTTTGTGTAATTCAGATAAAATCATTTTATCATTGCTGCGCAGTAAGGCGTCTGCAATTAATGGAGAGCCTGGGTAAAAATCAAGATTATTTCTAGGATTGTATTTTTTCACGATAGAAATATATTTCTGAATTTCAGTTGGAATATTATTTATTTCAGCTGAAAATAATTTCAAAAACCCATTTTCGTATTCACGTGTTTTTTGTGCTTCGATAGATTGCAATTCATATAAACTAATGCCTGCATGTGTATCTAAAAAACAAAAAGGTGTTTCCTTGCGTTGCAGTGCTTCTAATAAAACAATTAAAACAGAATGTTTTAGCACGTCTGCAAAATTGCCTGCATGGTAAAGATGACGATAATTCATTTGAATGCCATGTGTAAGTAATTAATTAATTTTTCCCGTTCAGCATCCTTGTATTTCTCTCCCGTTAATTTTTCTTGCCATACACTGTGCGGCCATAATAAATCACTTTTAAAACGCGCAATCACGTGAATATGTAATTGCGAAACAATATTACCCAGCGCGCCGATGTTTAATTTATCTGACCTGAAATAAGCTTGCATGCATTTTGAAATATGCGCTATTTCTTTTGTTAATGTATTTTGTTGATTCTCATTCAATTGAAAAATTTCTGTGATAGCATTTTCAACGCGTGGTACTAAAATTACCCAAGGATAATTTTTATTGTCTTTTAAGCGCACCTCGGATAATGCCAAGTCTAATATCTTAAATGTAGTGTTTTCTAGTGAATTATCCAAAGTAAAAACCATGTTATTTTACATCCATAAAATACACCATAAAAATCAGTGCCCATATCATTAATATCGGGTGTACTTCTTTTATTTTTCCGGTTAAAAATTTAATTAATGCGTAACTTATAAAACCCAATCCAATGCCTGATGCAATAGAAAATGTGAGTGGAATCATAACAGCAGTAATCACACTGGGAATTGTTTCTGTCATATCTTCCCAATTAAAATGCGTGAAGCTTTTAATCATCAAGCAACCCACAAATAATAATGCGCTGGCAGTTGCGTAGCTAGGAATGGTTTTTGCAAGCGGTGAGAAAAATAAGCAGATTAAAAATAATAATGAAACAACAATGGACGTTAATCCTGTTCGACCACCCGCCCTGACGCCTGCAGCACTTTCGCAATAGGGGCTGCAACTTGATGTACCCAGTAATCCCCCGGCAACGCTGGCCACACTCGTTGCTAATAATCCACGTGCAAGCGGTTTTGCATCTTGTTTTGAAGAACGAAATAATCCGGCTTGATATAATATGCCAACAAAAGTGCCAGTGCTGTCAAATAAGGACACTAAGAAAAAAGCAAAAACAACGGAAAATCCAGCGTGGGAATATAATCCGTTAAAATTTAAGTGTAAAAAATTGGGTGAAAGTGAAGGTGGCATTGACATGACGCCATCAAATTGCGCGTGCCCTGTTAGCATGCCAATCACGCTGATGCTAATAATGCCAATAATAATGGCGCCGGGTACATGTAAATAATCCAATGCAACAATTAAACAAAATCCAATAAAAAATAATATAGTTGTTAGCGAATGAATATTACCGAGGGATAATAATGTGTGAGGGTTGGTTTGAATTAATCCACCACTGTGTAAGCCGAGCATTGCAATAAATAATCCAAGCCCTGCTGCAATTGCCATATTCATGGTTTCAGGAATCGCGTCAATTAACCAACGCCGCATTGGCGTGATCGTGATTAGAAAAAATAAAACACCGGAAATAAATACAGCGCCCAATGCGGTTTGCCAAGTGTAGCCAAGCCCTTGCACCACAACATAGGAAAAATAGGCATTTAAGGCCATGGCAGGTGCAACGGCGATGGGATAATTTGATAAAATACCTGTTAAAAAACAGCCTAATGCTGTGACTAAGCACGTTGCTACAAAGGTCGCACCCGGATGCATATGCGCCTTCGATAAAATCGCTGGATTAACGAGTATAATGTAGACCATGGTTAAAAATGTTGAAAACCCTGCGATGATTTCAGATTTTATCGTTACATTGTGTTTATCGAGTTTGAAAACACGGTTAATAAATTGCATGAAGTTTCTCATTCATCGTGATTAAATTTTACAACAGGCCAGTTGAAATGAGATTGAATCTTGCATTTGTGCTGATTTCCCACTACCAAAATAGCTGGGGGATAGAAAATGAATTGCTAAGCGATGTTTTCCGACGCTAAACTCAGGGTATAAGTTAGTTGGTATCGGTAATGACACGCGCACCAGATGGCAAGGCGCTGTAGGATTAAGTTGTTGGAGATAAAAACCATTTTCAGCTGTAACAGATTGCATAGGTGTGCTGTCGCGCGTTAATTGTAAAATAGCATCTGTTATGTCGTGTAAGGGCTTAAAATTTTCCATCCAGCACAATAAATCATTTGATTTTTCGGCAGGCGCTTTATTTTGCCAAAGTGAATAGGCAGGAAGTCGGTAATCGCATGCACCACCTGGGTTAGCTAAATTTGAACGGATTTGATGAAGAAAATCGTTCTGACGTAAGGGTTCGCCGATACGCGCTTGATGCGTATGAAGGTAGTGGTTTAATGTTTCCAGTTTTTTGAGCGTTTCTTGTAGACGGTTACCGTCGACTTGTTTTGAGCTTGCTAATTGCCCCCATGTTTGGGCATATTGTGTTAAGGTTTGACCTAATTTGGATTTAATGTCAGGACGATCTGTGACTTCCAGTATTTTTAGCAGTGCGGTCATGGCATTTTTAGTGGCAATGGGAGAAATGCAAGGGGCTGTTTTTTCAAACTCTTGAAATAAATTTTCAAGACGCAAGCAAATACGAACCGCGTCATTAAGCGGCATTTCATAGATGATTAAATTTTTTTGGGTAGTTTTGGTCGCTTCCATTGGTGCATCTCAATACATAAATATTTAGAAATCCCATTTTAACATGACAAAGCCCATGCGAAAAGGTGGTTATTTCAACTGTAGTTACGTATCTGCACCATTTTTCATGGTGATAGCGTTTTTTTTGAAAAGATATAGGCGACTATTTTGAAATAGATAAATATTCGCTATTGAATTGCGCGACATGCCTTCTAAGGGTATCTAAATCGCTGTCATTAGATAAAATATCATCGGCAATTTTAAGTCGGGCTTGATGTGATGCCTGTGCATCAATTATTTTTTGAATGGCTTTTATGTTTGTTTTATCTCTATTTTTGGCGCGTTCAATTTGTATTTTAAGCGGTGTGTCAACGAGCAATACGCGATCAATAAATTCAATCCCCTTGGACTCGGTTAATAGCGGAATAACACAAATGCAATAGGGTGATTTAACTTTTGAGATGGCATCCGTCATTTCCGCGCGAATTAAAGGGTGAAGTAAATTTTCAAGCCATTTTTTTTGCATTTTATTTTGAAAAATAATGCGACGTAATTTTTTACGATTAATTGTGTTGTCTTCATGTAAAATACTTTCTCCAAAATGCTCAACTATTTTTTTATACCCTATTTCATTTTGTTTAGTCAGCTGATGGGATATTTCATCCGCATCAATAATAGGAATGCCTAATTCTTTAAACATCCTTGCAGCTGTGGTTTTTCCAGAAGCGATTCCACCTGTTAATCCAACGCAGAACACCTTTTTTATCTTAACCATGATGAAATCCATAAGTTGAGTTGAATGCCATAAACTACAGTGTACCAGCCTGCAATCGCAATAAACGGGCCAAAAGAAATGGGGTTATTTTTCTGTATTCTTTTAAATGACAGCAATATTATGCTGACAAATAACGCAGATATTGTCGATAACAAAAGTACATTAAATAATGCTGTAGTACCAACCCATGCGCCACACATTGCCAACATTTTACAATCTCCCATCCCCATGCCTTCTTTTTTTCTGATAATGAAAAATAATTTTGCAACGCTCCATAAAATAACATAACCAATAATAGCACCAAAAATAGCACTGCTTGGGTTAGTAAAATAGTGTTGTGTTGATACAATTAAACCAAGCCAGAGTAATAAAAATATAATTGTGTCTGGTAAAAATTGATAATTAAAATCAATAAAACTCAATGCAATTAATCCGTAGGTAAAAATCAATAGTTCCCAAAATTGCAAAGAAATACTAAAATGCAAAAAAATAATAACAGATAAAATGGCTGATATTAATTCAACAAAAAAGTACTGTGATGAGATGGCAGCTTTGCAAAATTGACATTTCCCCAGTAAAAAAATATAACTTAATAGCGGTATGTTGAGCCAAAAGGGTAATTGGCTTTCACAGTTAGGACAATGCGATCGTGGTAACGATAAATTAAATTTTTTGGTGTTTGCCACAACAGGGAGATTCAGTTGCTCAAGACAATTATTTTTCCATTCGTGTTGCAGCATAATAGGGTAACGATAAATCACTACATTAAGAAAACTGCCGATAATAGCACCAAAAATAAAAACAAAAATAATCGCTGTATAAAAGTGATTGGTGGTAAATAATAACGTGTTCATATAACCGACCCCATCCTAAATATCGGTAAATACATCGCAACAATTAAGCCGGAAACAAAACCAGAGACAATCAACATAATGACAGGCTCTAATAATTTGCTCAAGCGCTCTAGCGTTTCGTTTAGTTGTTGTTGATAAAAAGAAGAAATTTTTTCCATCATATAGGGTAGTGCATCCGAATTTTCGCCAATATTAATCATTGTTTTTGCGCGCATTGGAAAAAAATGACAAAGATCGAGTGCAGCATAGAGCGATTTCCCAATGATGACTGTTTCTCGAACTTGCTGCATTTGAGCTTGCAGCCTCGATTGCGTGATTGCTTGATTGGCAATATGTAGCGCGTCAATTAATGAAATTCCGGCAGATAATGTCATTGCAATCAGTTGACTCCATTGCGCAATTTCGTGAGTTACTAATAATGATTGGTAAAATGGAAGTTTAAAAACAAATTGTTGCATTCTGTTTTTTTCTGTAATTGTCCTTTTTAAAATGACAGCAATTAAAAAAATTATTATTAAATAATAAATGCCTTGCTGGCACAAGTAATGACTTGTTGATATTAAACAACGGGTCATTATGGGCAGTTTTGCTCCAAAATTGTTGTAAATGAGACTAAATTGTGGAATAACAAAAATTAATAGTCCAATTGAAATAATAAAAGCTATTAGTAGGATGCATGACGGGTAAAATAATGCCTTAGCGATATTATTTTTAATTTTGAAGACGTGCTCTTGATTTTCCAGTAATTGTGCTAAAACAATTTCTAATTTTCCGCTTTGTTCGCCTGCTGAAATCATTTGGCAAAATGCCTTCTCGAAAATACTTGAGTAAGTGTTCAATGCTTCAGAAAAACTGATGCCTGATATAATTTTTTCCTTTAATGAGGTAGACATTGTTTTGATTTGCATGTTGTCGGCAGTATTTGCAATCAGTTCTAGTGCATCAGCCAAAGGTATACTTGCTTGTAATAATAAATGTAATTGTTGTGTAAAATCAAATCGATTTTTAGGTGTAAATCTTTTCTTTGTAAAGGACAATGTAAAATTATTTATTTTAAGTGATAAAACAGTTAAATTAGTTTTTTCTAATTTTTCTTTTGCGATTGTTTTATTAGCAGCATTAATTGTTCCTGATATTTTTTTTCCGATTATATTTATTCCAGTCCATGTGTAGCACATTATTCTTTTGCTCATGTTTGCACCTCTTGAATAACGCGATAAATTTCATTTAACGAAGTCAAGCCATTTTTTACAGCTTCAGCAGCTGATTCCCATAAATTTAAATTCCCATCACGGCTGTTTTGCTTGGCAATTTCTGTGTGTGATGCGTGGTTCAGCATCAATTGAGAAATGGCAGACGTTATTGGCATCAGTTCGAAAATACCAACGCGCCCTGAATAACCATTAAAACAATGTGTGCAACCCAATGCCTTATTTTTTTTGCAAACTGAACATAATTTTCGTATCAAACGTTGTGCTATTACCAAGCTTAATGCAGAGGCTAAATGAAATGGCGCAATACCCATGTGACACAAACGCATAACTGCTTCGGATGCACTGTTGGTGTGTAATGTTGATAATACCAAATGACCCGTTTGTGCTGCACGTATTGCCATTTCTGCTGTTTCTTGATCACGAATTTCACCAATCATAATCACATCAGGGTCTTGTCGTAATAATGCACGGAGGCTTTGAGAAAATGTTAATCCTGTTTTTATATTAACAGGGGTTTGATTAATACCGTCAATTTTCATTTCAATGGGATCTTCAATAGTTGAAATATTGCGCTGCGTTTTGTTCAATAAATTTAATAAAGTATAAAGAGTGATTGTTTTTCCGCTACCGGTAGGACCCGTGACCAAAATTAATCCCTGTGGTTTTTTTATGTAATTTAAAATAATCTTCATATTTTTTTCATGCAGGCCCAATTTATTAATGGGTCGTATTTTTGTATTGGCATCAAGCAATCGAATAACAATTTTTTCACCGTACGCGGTGGGACAAGTACTAACACGACAATCCTTAAAAAAACCCAAATAAGAGCGAAATGCCAATCGACCATCTTGCGGCATGCGTTTAATAGCAATATCAAGGTGCGATAATACTTTAATACAACTTGTTATTGCGTCAGATAATTGTGTTGGAAATTTAATTATTTCATGCAATAATCCATCAATTCGAAAACGTATTCTGACGTGATATTGATATGGTTCAATATGAATATCAGAAGCATCGCGATGAATTGCATCTGACAATAATTGATGTGTTATTTTTTGAGCAAGATCATCGTTTTTATTTTGACATTCATTATATTGTTGTTCACTTATTAAAGCGTTATGTAAGCGATATAAAATATCATATCGTATCAATCTTAGTTCAATGGTTAATCCTATTTGAAATGATAATTTTTTAGCAAGATGTATATCGCATGGGTTGCTAATAGCAAGTATTAATTTTTTATTTTCTATTTTCAACGGCAATAAAAAATTATTTTTGATAATATCAAATTGAATTTCCTTAAAATTAAAATTAATCTTTTTTTCTAGCGTTGTTTTTTCTATTTTAAAAAAATCTACGCATGCGCTTTGCAGCTTTTCTGGTGAAATGAAATGATATTGTAATAAATGTTGGAATAATGTTTGCTTAAAGTTATCGGCGTTAACTTGTATTTTAGAAAGTAATTCCTTAGTCAGTAATTTTTTTTGAAGAAGAACGCGTGTCAGTGCATTTTCTTCAATATTAGTCGGTAATTTAATTTGCATAGTTATTTGTTACACCTTGTCCGCTTGATTTCCACGTTAATGTATCGTTGGCTTCTGTGGGTGTAAGAATATAAATGTCTGTTGGTGTAATGCCATAGCGTGCTTTTGGTGTTACGGTAATAACCCCTTCTGCAGCAACATCAATGCTGTCAATTAAATCAGGTCCTTTTCCTGGTGCGATTGCGTCAGGAACTTCATTTTGGCCGGCAAGACAATTGTCAAGTGACCCTGTCATTTGAAAACATTCTTGCACGCCTAATTTAAAGGGTTCTGTTGCTTGCACTACTTCTGCATAATGTGCTCGACGTGTATAGTTTTGATAGGATGGAATAGCGATTGCGACTAATATCCCTATGATTGCAACAACAATCATTAATTCTATTAATGTAAAACCGTTGTTTTTCGGCTGTTTTTTCATGATTCCCCCTTTTATTTTAGATGTGCTACATTATGTGAATTTAAAATTGTGTGCAATACCGTGTTTTTTAATTTTTGACGTTGCTGTGTGATAAATATTTTCAAAGAGGTGGATGAAAAAGAATTAATGAATGAAGCTGAAATGAAGTTGGCAGGTTTAGCGGGGTTCGATAACAGTTCGATAACAGCTATTGCAAACTTGTCTAAACTTCAGCCGTTCCCGCTAAGACGTAACCACTAGCTTTCTCAGCCATACCTGTCGTAAACTTTCCCCTAT
>MGXX01000046.1 GCA_001801515.1 Gammaproteobacteria bacterium RIFCSPHIGHO2_12_FULL_38_11 | reverse complement strand
CTGCAGAATAATTTTTGCGCACTTATCCAGAATTGAGGTTAAAGATATGAATTTTTCAACTTATAAGTGAGAGCTTGTGGTATCGCAGTCTAAAGTAACGCCAAAATAACGCTTAATATTTTTTTAATATTATTGAACTATAATGAACGCGATCAAAAAATTTTGTTTTTAACTTTAGGAGTGATAACGATGAGTAGACGTGGTGGCACTAGATTTGATGTTGGTGCAAGCAACCCTGATAGAGATAACACACTGCTTTTAGAATTAATGACGCTTGAAGCAAGAAGAAATTTCCTCGCTGTTCACGCAAAAAAGCTCAGCATAGCGACTACTCCCTTATCAACGCAATCTGCCGCAACGAGCTCTACACCAAAAAAACAGCAATTAGAAAATGAAATCAGTTTCCTTCAAGACGCCTTAACGCTTCACGCAAAAAAAAATCCCGATAAAGAAGATTATATTAATGGTGTTCTGTTACCAAAATTCGGCACAGATGCCGATGGGATTAGCACTCGAATTGCCAAACATTTTGCTCAATTAACAGATAAGGCAGAGCCATTCGTTTTGCTAGATACAGGCGGTTTAAAGTTCTACTGGGCTGATTCAGAGCATGCGAAAAAATTTGTACGTTTTATAAAGGCTCACGCAGTTGAGTCGGTATTTCACAAAGAAAAGCTATCGGATAAAGTGCTCCCAGAGAGCATGGAATCATTGCCAAAAGATCAGCGTTACCAAGGCGATGACTGTACGGTCGTTTACATGAAGCACTTGCAAGTCGAAAAAGTGTTAGAGCTCGCGCAATACCATTCATACAGCTTAAAACCCGTAGCAAGTGATTGGTATGCAGCAAGAGAACTTGATCGCGGCCAATTGATCACAGCTGAGGCCGTTGAAAAACGCCATGTATTTTCTCAAGAGAAATTTCCTATTCGTTTTGTCAATGCAACACGCATACATCTTGATGACAACGAAGATCTCGTTAAAGTTACTATTACTGCAGATGTTGAAAAATCTGTCGCGCAGCCATCGCATGTTGTCATTTTGTTTGATGATAGCGCAAGTATGCGAAGTGATAATAAAATAAAAGCCGCAAATTTGGCGTTAAAAAACTTTGTGATGAAGTTGTCACCTGATACTTTGGTGAGCATCCAAACATTTAATACAGACCTAGAACATCCAAACACAACTGGCACGCTCTCGTTTCGAAGAAAAGCATCCAAACTTCAACATGAGGTTCGCGATCTTGAAGGAACAGGACAAAATCCTGCTTGGTGCTCTATCGAAGCAATTGGTGACACGCCTTTGATAGAAATTTTAGCAAATAGCGCTGTTTTTTTACGAGAAAACGCATCTGATTTAGCAATCACTGATGATGCAATCAGAAATACAACTATTGCGCTATTAACAGATGGTGAGGCAACTGGTCCTGCAAAAGATGCCATTTCTTTAATGCAGACAACCTCAGGTCAGTATCCTGGATTGTTGCCAGCAGTTAATAAAGTTCCAGGTGTTACAGCTGAAAACTACATGTCTTATGGCTTGGGTGGCTTTTCTTGCCGCGTTCTTCCTGTTGTGTTTCCCATAGCCATCGGCACTGATTCAGATGCTGTGTTTATGCAAGAATTAGCAGCTAATTTACACATGCCAAATGCTTTTGTTAGTACCAACGATGCTGCCATGCAAGGTGAAATCAATGATGCTATGAGAATTTTACTTAACATGCTCGTACGTGTTCCGCAAGTATTTGTTGGCTTGGGTTATCAATACAATAACGCTAGAAGCGCCGTTGGAATTGAAGAGCATAACGTGTTTAATCATCGGGGCCGCATTGTTTATTTCAAAATACCAAGAGAAGCGCGTGAATTGAATTTGTGTACCGCTATTGGTGAATCAACACAGATTGTTTCTGATAGAGATTTTCCTCAGCTTGCCATTACTGATAAAGTAAAAACCGCTGCGATTACGAATGAATATGTCGCAGAACGCCTAATGGAAATCAAAATGGAATACTCTAATGCGATGCAAGTATTAGCTGCGGGCTACACAGCCCCTACTGGTACACGCCGTAGAGCTGAACCTGTAAAACGTACGATACCTGCCGACGTTGAGCAAAAATTTGCAAAACTTAAAGCTCAAATGCAAGCTGCGGCGCGTGCTTTGCTATCCGCTCAATGTATCGATAAAACCAAGTGTGATATCGAATTATTTATTGATACGCTTGAAAAACACACATCCATTCGTTTACCCGTTCAATCGATTGCTCCAGATCGAAAAGCCGCTGCTAACTACACACAAGGCAGAATGATTGGTGAACCTGTTGTTTTGCCAGTATATACAATTGCAGGTAGTGTATTTGAAAGTATTCAAAACAGTAAATTTGATACCGCTAAACAGAAACTAGCGGGTGATCCTTTATTGATTAACAGTATTAGCGATGATCGATTTAAATCAACACCATTAATCTCAGCCATTGTTAAATTAGAGAGCTCTTCTGCTGGTCGCGTTGAAATTGAAAATTTTATTACGTTTCTTTTGCAGCAACCCAGCCTTGATTTAACAAAACAAGATGCTACCGGAAACACTGCGTTACATCGCGCTGCTTGGTATGGTCTGTTTGATATATGTAAAAAAATGATTCAGACAGCAAAAGATAGTGACTATCTGAATGACTTGAAACGTAAAACAAATTCTGCGTCTGCGGGTGCAACCGCAGGTGAAACAGTGCTCGATAATATTCGTCGATCACCTAAGTTAAAGATAGGGAACGACGAAAAGCAAGAATTACAGCGTCTATGCGCAGATGAGCTCACAGTTGATTATTATATCGCAAATGGTGCGCGAGAACTGAATAGTCACTTTGGTCAATACTGGAATACTCCAATTATGCAATTACTGCGTGATTTAAGAGATAGCAATCCTACTAACGCATTAACTTTAAGAACACAGATTTTATTGCTGCTAGATACTCCAGAAGTGAATTTACTCGAAGGTAATTTCGACGGCGACACTGCGCTGCACTACGCAATTTGGTACGGTGAATTTGATATTGCTAAAAAAATTATCGACAAAACACCCACCGCAGATAAGGCGTTACTATTTGCCGCAAGAAACTCAGTGGGCTTGTCAGCAACGAGTGGTGGCGAAGTGCCGCACATGAATTTGGCACTATCAGGAAAACGCGCCTTTTTAAATTTTGAGTTCGATCCGATATTAGAAAACGCAACGCAATTACACAGATGGTTGGAACTGTGTGAAATCGTAGGTAACCATGTTGATAAGAAACAACTTGCGGAATTAAGTCATCTTATGCAGATGTATGGAAAAGAACTGCAAGGTTATGACACAACTACTTTCTTACAAGCAGCGCCGATTGTTGCGTTTAATGACCTGCTAAAACACTGCGAGTCAATAAAATTACAACATCCAAAAGATGCAAGTGAAATTAACGGGATACTGCAAAAATTAAATGAAGTGAAAGCAGATTTTTCAGAAAAAACAGCAGAGAAAGTGATAGAATTTTTTAGGATAAAAATAGATAGTGTAAGACAATTTCTTTCCACAGAAGGATGTGCTGCAAGCCCTATCGTGCCATTGTGCATGCTTGCAAGTGAAAAATTGACGCGACTCAAAGATTACGTGAATGCAAAATCAGCAACGCTTGCGCCAATGGTGAGCGCGGCAGCAGTGGCTTCTGTTACGCCACCAAGCGGTTTAGCAACAAAAGTTAGTATGTTCGTTGCAGTCGAGAACATTAATAATCCATCATTGAATGCGCTAATCAGGAAAGTGGCGACTTACAAAGATGATTCAAAAAAATCACAGGGTAAACGCGATGGAGCAACCGAATTATACGGTAAATTAACGGGATTTAAAGCACGTACAACTTATGCGGCAGAGTTGGCTAAATATCTTTTTGGTAAACTCAATAGCAAAGAAAAAGCAGACGTAGAGATGTTAGCTGGTCGTTTTTCCCATGAGTTGAAAGATTATTTTATAGAAGCACGTGATTTGATCAATCAGATAGCCTGTGAAGTCTGTCGTGTTATCATCGAAGGTGTTGATGTTGGTGCTTTTTATGCGGATGCAATAGAACGTATCGATAGCGGATATAAAATTCATGGTCGAAATAACCGTGATAACCATCGAGTTGTAATTATGCATGATGACGGAAGGGTTGTAGGGTTTAATGGCTTCCCTCCACAGTCGGACAGAGATTTCGCAGAGTGCAAATTGTATGAGAACAGAGAAAAAATATTTGCACATTTTGGTATCGATCTTCCAGAAAACCATGCTGTGCCAGCACCTGCGGCCGCTGTTCCTGGAAAACAATAGCTGCACCACACTGCCGCAGGCTCTCGATAGCGCTACTGTAAAAGCTTATTTGCTTAATTCTTACGGTAGCGCGTGCGAAAGCATGCGCGTAAAAAAATTCAGATTGGTTACCAACTGCTGTAATTTGCGTTCATCCTTCCGAAATGAGTCCCTACTAAAATTGACAAGGGTCTTAAAAAATATCTTCGGCGCTTGCGCTTGATGATGCGCTGTTATTTAAGTTTGAATCTGAGCTTGAGTTAGAAGCATGCTGCGTTGAAATAATCGCGTTTGGTAAGTGTCCTTTCTCAAAAACTTCAAAAATCGCTTGTTTTTGACCTGGTTTTGCTAATCGACCATTGTTAGGATCAATGCGTGCGCTAATAATATCAGCTGGTTGTGACATGGTTGCTTCAGGCTGATTTTGCAGTGCTGTTTTCATAAATTGAATCCAAATTGGTAAAGCGACATCTGCGCCAAATTCATTTAAAGACTGCTGACTATTATCAAATCCAACCCACACTGTTGCCAATAAATTACTATTAAATCCAGAAAACCACGCATCCACTTTTCGATTTGTTGTGCCTGTTTTTCCTGCCAAATCTGAGCGATTTAAGATTTTCGCTGCTTTGCCTGTCCCTTCATTAATGACGCCGCGTAAAATTTGCGTCATAAGATATGCATTTTGAGGTGTAATGACCTCGGGTGCCGGATTGGAAATAGTGGATAATAGCGCGGGATTGGTGATGCAAGCAGAACAAGCAATCTTGGGTTGTGCCAAATAAATTGTTTTGTGATCTTCGTCGACAATTTTTTGAATAAAATAAGGCGTAACACGATAACCACCGTTTGCAAAAACAGAATAACCGATTGCAATTTGCAACGGAGTTAAAACACCACTACCTAGTGCCAACGACAAAGAATGTGGTAATTGATTTGAATTAAATCCAAAGCGCGATAGATAATCAAGTGCATAAGCAATGCCAATGGTCGATAAAATTCGAATAGAGACCAAGTTTCTTGATTCTTCCAAGCCCAGTCGAAAACGCATTGGGCCATTAAATTTCATATCGTCATTTTCGGGACGCCACCAAGCATTTTCACCAGTATCACGAATCATAATTGGCGAATCATTAATGATGCTAGATAAAGTGAAGCCTTTTTCAAGTGCTGCTGAATAATAAAATGGCTTAAAATTAGATCCAGGCTGTCTTTCTGCTTGTATTGCTCGATTAAAGCTGCTGTTCTGAAATGAGAATCCACCTTGTATCGCTAAAATAGCGCCATCTTGCGGATTTAACACAACCATAGCGCCTTGTACTTTTGGTATTTCAGTGAGTTGCCATATTTTTTTTGATGCAGCATAACGTACTGAAATCACATCTCCAACAGACATAATTTGATTAGCGGCAGTAGGAGATGCGCCAACATACCCATTATCTAAAGCGGGCCTTGCCCAAGACATGCCAATCCACGGAATGATCACAACAGATCCGTTCGCTAATAAGACATGCGCTTGTTGTTGATCTAAAGATAAAACTACCGCACTTTGACAATCTAAATATTGAGGTTGATTTTCTAAAAATTGCTGAAATAAAGCGCGATTTGCATTTGAAGGTGTGCCTAAATTTTTAGTTGGTTTTTGAAAACCATGACGCATGCTGTAGGTCATCAAACCATCTTGTAATGCTTTTTTTGCAACTAATTGTATGTCTGACGCAAACGTGGTGTAAACTTGCAGGCCAGAATCATAGGCGCCCTCGCCATACATATTTACCATCGCTTGACGCACCATTTCAGCTGCATAAGCTGCTTTGACTTGAATTTTTTCTTCATGATAACTAGCTGTGTTGGGAGCTAAAATAGATTTTTGATACGTTTTTTGGTTAATAAAACCAACTTCTAACATACGTTTTAATACATGATCGCGACGCAGCATAGCGTTTTTAGGATTCATCAATGGATTATTCCTGGAAGGTGCTTGCGGCAATCCAGCAATCATCGCCATTTCAGGTAAAGTCAGTTGATTGAGTTTTTTTCCATAATACACTTGCGCTGCGGCAGCAACACCATAAGCACGGCTACCAAAATAAACTTTATTGAGATAAAGCTCTAAAATTTTTTCTTTGCTGAGTGTCTTATCAATTTTTAAAGCTAATAAAATTTCTTTTATTTTACGAGAATAGGTTTTCTTTTTTGTCAAAAAGAAATTACGTGCTACTTGCATTGTAATTGTACTGGCGCCTTGCACTTTGTGGCCTGATGCAATTACCGCAACAGAAGCGCGCACCAACCCTATGAAATCCACGCCAGGATGAGAATAAAATCTTGCATCTTCCGTTGCTAAAATAGCCTGGATTAGTTGCGTTGGAACCTGATTGATGGGAACGGGGATTCGACGTCTCGCACCATATTGCGCAATTAATTTTCCATCACTGGTATACACTCTTAAAGGAACTTGCATATGCGCATCATTTAAAACAGAGACATCTGGCAATCGAAATTCCATATAAGCATATATCGCGCCAAAAACAATCACGATCGTCATCATCAAGCTTAACAACGCCCAAAAAAAATGACTAATAAATCGTCGAAATGACAATAACAAGCTCTGCGCCTTATCTTTTAAATAAGGCCATTCTATCAAAGCAGATTAGATTTGGCATTAAAAATGCTAGTGTAAAAGCACGGTATTGAGAATTAAAACAGGCGTTGTAGAATTGCAAACCGAATTATATTTTGGAAAAAATAATGAGACTCGGCATCGTCTTTTCTAAAACCAACTGTCGCGCCATATTGCTCAAAAAAAATCATCATCAATTAGCGTGTTTAAAGGCTTTTTTTATTGAAAAAAATGAAGAACGCGCCTGGCAACAATCGACATTATCTTATTTTAGAAAAAACTGCGGCAAATTAAACAAAGTTATTTTAGGAGTGGAAAATCAATCCGTGATGATGCGTGAATTAACAATTGACGCGACACTATCTGATAAACAAATTTTAAATTATTTGCGCATGCAATCAGATCATTTATTTGGATATGCAGCAGAAAAACTCAGTGTGGATTATGAAATTATAAAAAATAAAATACAAGGCAAAAAATTAATTCGTGTTGTTTCAGCGCTTCAAGTTGATATGACTTATTATCAAGAATTGTTTTTATCGCAGAATTTTCAGTTAAGCGCAATAGATATTGATTCTTTAGCGTTAGAAAGATTTTATCAATTTGAAAACAATATTATCAATAAAACGATGATTTCTAATCAGGATTTAAAAAAGTTTGCTGTTGCGATCGGATTGGCTTTATGGGGTTTAAATGAGTATTAATTTGCTGCCGTGGCGTGCATCAGAAAGAAAGTTAAAATGGAAAAAAATTATTTTCAGATGGCTGATCTGTTTTATTTCTACCATTATTTTTTCTATTATTTTAAAAAATAAATTACAAAATGAGATTCATTTAAAAGAAAATAAAATACAGCTTATTGAAAATAAATTAAAAATAATTTCGATTGATCCTGACGCACAAAAAAATAATGCTTTATTGAATAAATTAACACAATACCCATTGTTAAAATCAAAATCATTAAAAATAAATAATCGATTTAAGGCAATGCTCGCTGATATTGCTAATCAATTACCCGATAGCTTAGTTTTAACAAAAATAAATATGTCAGAAAAAAAAATATCGATTCATGGATATGGACAAAATATTTCAGATATTCATGAATATGATGAGCATTTACAATCTAAAAATCAATGGAAAAAAATTATTTTATCTAATATAAAAACAGATGTGACGCAAGCATCACGTTTAAAATTTACGATTGAAATAACGCGATGAAATATACATCTATCCATACAGTTGAGCCAAATTTGATGTTAGAAATCAGCGGGCTGTGTGTGATTATTTTTTTGTCGGGATTGTGTTTTTATATGCTCTATTTAAGCCATACGATACACGATTATTTTAAAATAAATCATGCCTACCAACAATCTTCTTTTCATTTCAATCAATTGCAGCATCATGCAAAAATAAATCAAGCCGTGATCATAGCGCTTAAAATCAAGCGGAATCAGAATCCAAACGCATTTCATTTGGCGCAACAGTCTTTATCTGAAAATAACCTGTTAAAAATGATCACAGAAAATGCGTATCAAGCAAATCTCGTTTTGATTTCTGAAAAACCAAATTTAAAAAATACTGTACAATTGAATTTAACCGGTTCTTTTCGGAATTTATTTGAATTATTTTATTTATTAGATAATCTTTCGTATCCAATTTCATTGGTTTCCATTGAATTGAAACAAGAGAAAAATTTAAAAATCAACATAGTGGCTCGAGAAGAAAATGTGTAAACGCAATATCATTTTCTTTGTGATTGCTATTTTCTTTTGTTCAGCAAAAAGTGAATCAATACCCACTCTCTTGAGAGATCCGTTTTTACCCGCAACAGCTCAAAATCAGCTTGCTGATCATCGTGAATCACCGTTGCTATCCGTATGGATTCCGGTTTATTTTGCAACCGCAGATAGTATCAAATCATTTTTATATGACCCGACGCTATCGCTTTTATCACCACGTGGAAAAATGCATTACGATGCCAAAACAAATCAAATTTGGGTGCAAGATGATGCAGCGCATCTTCATGAAATTCAATCGATCGTTTCTCACCTAAATCAAAGTGGCCCACAGTTTTTAATTAAAGCGCGTATTTTAACATTAGATAAAAATTATCAAAAAGAATTAGGAGTTTTATTTAGCACGCAAAATCAAACTAATAATCCGACACAATCGCTCAATATGAATATGCCGCAAAATACAGATCAGTTCGGTCAATTTACATTGACTATTTCAAAATTGTCCGAAAATAATTTATTAAACATGCAAATTTCTGCGTTAGAACAGGAAGGTCATGCAAAATTAATTTCTTCGCCTACACTGATGACATTAAATAATCAAGCTGCGGCAATCGAGTCAGGCGCAGAAGTGCCGTACGAAGAAGCAACATCAAGTGGTGCTACGAGCGTTAGTTTTAAAAAAGCGGTATTGCGTTTACAAGTGACACCAACATCGATGTTCGATCATCGCGTTTTGCTACACATTGCCTTAAATCAAGATAAAGTTAGTGCCTTAATTGTAAAAGGCGTGCCCGCCATTCAAACACAACAAATTACAACGCAAGTTATTCTTAAAAATAATACAACAATCGTGTTGGGCGGAATTTTAGAGCAAAGCGACTCCGTTCAAAAAATAGGTACGCCAGGTTTAAATAAACTGCCCATATTGGGTGGCTTATTTAATCAAAAAACACACCAAATTATTCAACAAGAATTACTTATTTTTATCACGCCAACGGAGGTGAAATAGTGCATTTCATGCTATGATCGCTCGTTTCAAAGATATTAAAATAACATGAAAAACAAAAAAAATATTTTTTTAGTGGGTCCGCTGGGTGTTGGAAAAACAACTATTGGGCGCTTTCTCGCTAAAAAAGCACGCTTAGTTTTTTATGACTCAGACCAAGAAATTGAAAAATTGTGTGGTGTTTCTGTTACCACTATTTTTGAATATGAAGGTGAATCCGGATTTCGTGCACGCGAGGCAATGGCGATAGCTAAGTTGACACAACTTGATAACATTGTTTTATCATCTGGCGGCGGATCCATTCTAAGAGAAGAAAATCGTTTGGCATTATCATCTCGCGGAACGGTAATTTATTTACGCGCATCAATCGCAACACAATTGTCTCGCACGAATCAACGAAAAGGTGTTCGACCATTATTGAATACAGAAAATCCACATGAAAAAATTATTGAACTGAATAAAATTCGGGTTCCGTTATACGAAGAAATTGCAGAATCGACGTATGACACAGACAAAGACGCGCCAATTGATATTGTTGAAAAAATTTTTAAAGATTTAAACCTGCGCTAAACGCTTGCTGACGCGCGTTCATAAGGGGTGGTCGGCTAACAGAGCGGTAATTGTTTTGGATATTTCATCGAAAAAAAGCTTTTGAACATAATTTTCCATTTTTTACTGGATTTTTTTCCCAGAAACTGCAAAATAGTAGCTTGGGTTTATCATACTCATCAACAATCACAAAAGCACCACATATGAACTCTCTCAAAATAAAAAAGTTTTTAAAGTCTTTTTTTATTTATCATTTTGTTATATTAGGAGGTTTTTTTTTCAGCGCATTTACTTATGCCGATGATTTCTCGCCTCCTACGAGTCAATATAATTACCTTGGGCAAGGGATAAGGCATATTTTAGATTCAAGGCATTATGATGCTGCTATTGGCATTTACGTGCAATCTCTTCAAACTGGTCGAGTGTATTTTTCAAAAAATGCACAAAGTTTACTTGCACCGGCCAGTATTCAAAAATTAATTACGGTCAGCGCAGCGCTTTTATTTTTAAAACCCACGTTTCAATTTACAACATCCTTGTTTAAAACAGGTTCGATTGATCATGGCGTTTTAAATGGCAATTTATATGTACAGTTTTCCGGTGACCCCAGCTTAAAGCGAAGCGATTTGTTTGCCTTGCTTTCAAAATTAAAAACAAAAGGAATTGAGCAAATCAATGGTAACGTTATTATTGATGATAATGCATTTGATCATATTCCGTATCCACCAGGTTGGGCATGGGATGATTTAAGTTACGATTATGCCGCACCTTTACGAACAATTGTAATTGATAGAAATCGTTTCAGCATGCGTTTTGCGCCATCTCGCGTCGCAGGTGCACATGCTATATTAAGCACAAACTTACCCAATGGTGTTATTACTATTTTTAACCATGTCAGAACTACGCGATATCGAGTTCGTCATTGCCCAGTGTCTATTTACAGCAATGATCGCAATCAATTTGCGATACATGGATGCTTATTACAATCCGCTGGAAAACAAAGTCGAGCATTAGCGGTTCGTAATATGCTGCCACTTGCCAAAGCTTATGTTGACGAAGCGTTAAAAAATGAAAATATTGCTTATATTGGAAAAATAAAAGAAGCAAAAACACCGCTTAATTCAGTTGTTTTAGCGCAACATGATTCTGCGCCTTTAAGTCAACTCATTATGCATTTGTTAAAAAAATCTGATAACTTGTATGCGAATGCATTACTAAAAAAAATGGGGGCGGTTTATTTTCATCGTCCTGGTAGTTGGCAAAATGGATTGGCTGCTGAAAAAGCGATTTTACTACCCGTTGGTTTAAATATTTCGAATGTGCGTTTGAATGATGGAGCAGGTTTATCACGTTATAATTATGTAACGCCCTTATTTATGTCTAAAGTGCTTTGGACCATTAATCGAAATGCAACGTTAAAAAAATATTTGGTGCCAGCGCTGCCAATTGCCGGCGTTGATGGCACATTGATTTATCGCATGTCTAATTTAGGAAAACAGCAATGTTTGCGTGCAAAAACAGGTTCAACAGATAATATTTCTTCACTGGCTGGCTTTGTGCGCACAAAAAACCATGGTTTGGTTTCGTTTGTTGTTATTGCTAATAATTTTGTAAACAATAGGTATTGGTACGTGTCATTGGAAAATAAAATTGGCGAATATTTATATCACGCTCCTTGATGAATTGACTGATTGATGAGGAATGCAATTATTGCTATCATTTCAAATCAAAAAATCAGGAGCGATTATGTCGAATCATCAAGGAACCTATTATCTTCCGGCGCCGAGTTATTGGCCCATTGTTGGCTGTATCGCTTTATTTTGTATTATGACAGGTGCGGCTAACTGGCTGCATGGAAAATGGTTTGGTCCTTATTTATTTGCAACTGGAATTGCTACATTAATTTTCATGTTATTTGGCTGGTTTGGGACAGTTATACGAGAAAATCGAAAAGGCTTATTAAATGATCCGCAAGTAGATCGTTCGTTTCGCTGGGGAATGGGCTGGTTTATTTTTACTGAAGTCATGTTTTTTAGTGTATTTTTTGGCGCTTTGTTTTACGCGCGTAACTTTTCTGTACCATGGTTGGGTGGAGTCGGTCATGGCGTGATGACGCACATGTTATTGTGGCCACATTTTAAAGCAACTTGGCCTGTTTATACTACACCAGACCCGAGTCAATATTTGGGGCCTTCTTCTGTCATGGAAACTTGGGGAATTCCAGCGATCAACACACTTATTTTATTATCATCTGGCGCGACTATTACAGTTGCGCATTGGGGGGTGTTAAAAAATCGTCGCTGGCAAATGATTTTATTTCAAGCACTAACAATTGTGCTAGGTATTACGTTTTTGTGCATGCAAGCACACGAATATTGGACAGCTTATACAGTTAAAGCATTGCGTTTAGACGCAGGTATTTACGGCACCACATTTTTTTTATTAACGGGATTTCATGCGTTTCATGTCACTGTTGGCACAATTGGATTGATCGTGATTTTGTGGCGCATGACCCGCGGTGATTTTGATAGCCACAATCATTTTGGATTTGAAGGTATCGCTTGGTATTGGCATTTTGTCGATGTTGTGTGGCTTGGATTGTTTATTTTTGTGTATTGGATGTGAAAAAACGTTTCGCTCATCATCCGTGCTTTATCTTAACATTATTAATTTTATTATTTGCATTACCCGCTTTTATTGCGCATTGGGTTTATAAAAATCCCAATTGGTTAAGTGATCAAAAATCAAACTTAGGTAAATTAATTGCACCCCCTGTCGCTATTTCAACTTTTTCGATTATGAATGCACAGCATGAACTGTTAGATAATACTTTGCCAAATAAAAAGAAAGTAAAACCCGCTGCGCAGTTGACGACAAATGGAAAATGGATGATATTATTATTTTATCCCGATCAATGCGATTCGATTTGTTTGAAAAAAATTTATTTAATGCGACAACTTTGGATTGCAACGGGAAAATTTCAAAACCGCGTTGAACGCGCTGTGTTGACAGAGCATGATTTTCAGTCTCCTTTTAATGATACGCGAGTGCTGCTGATTAAAAAAAATAACCTGAAAAAAAAGCATTTTAAATTTATTCCGGGCGCGACTTATTTGGTCGATCCAATGGGTTATATCATGATGGTTTATCGACCAAACGAAGATTTTGAAGATATATTAAAAGATTTGGAGCATTTACTGATGATTTCGCAAGTTGGATAATTTTCTTCTTATTTTAATCTAATCCGGTTAGAATAAATGTTTCTATATCAAATTCAGGATATACGTATGGCGCATATATTATTAGCAACGGATTTATCGCCTCAAAGTGGTTTTGTAGCAAAACGTGCTGCCAAAATGGCAGAGCTATGGCATGCAAAATTAAGTGTTGTGCATGTAGCGGAGCGCGCTATTGTTGCATATGGCGGTGAATATTCTCTACCAATTGAGGTTGAATTTGAGGCTTCTTTAAAAGAGCGCGCTAAGAAAAATCTTGCTAAACTTGGAAAAAAATACGGTATTCCCGAAAAAAGACAATATTTAGCAGAAGGCTCTATCAAAGCAAACGTAATAGAATGCGCAGAAAAAATTTCAGCTGATTTAATTGTTGTGGGAACACATGGTCATCATGGAATTGATGTTTTATTAGGTTCGCAAGCTAATGCAATTTTGCATGCAGCAAATTGCGATGTGTTGATTGTTCATATTAAAAATAAGTAGGATTGAAAATGGATGCGCAAGATCAAAAAACAATGCTTGAATCACAACTTGTCAATACACTAATTGCAGAAAACAAAAGCGCAAGACGATGGAAAAATTTTCGATTTATTGTTTGGGTTTTGTTTGTTTTATTTTTTGCTTATTTGTTAGTGCGTCCTGATTCAGATACAGCAGGTCCTGTGCCCCATGCGCCTTATGTTTCACTAGTGCGATTAGATGGTGTGATCATGCCGGACTCTCTTTTTTCTGCTCAAACGGTTATTCCACAATTAAATCGTGCCTTTAAAGACAAACATTCTAAAGGCGTGGTATTACTCATTAATTCGCCCGGAGGCAGTCCCGTTCAGGCATCGATTATTCACGATAAAATTATTCAGCTGAAAAATAAATATCATAAAACAGTGATCGTTGTTGGTGAAGACACATTAGCGTCGGGTGCGTATTTGGTGGCAACAGCTGCGGATAAAATTTTTGTAAACAAAGATACGGTGACAGGTTCTATTGGTGTGATTATGAGTGGCTTTGGTTTTGCAGATGCGATAAAAAAATTAGGCATCACTCGTCGCGTTTTTACAGCGGGAGATAGCAAAGATCGTCTTGATCCTTTTGAAGCGCTCAATCCACAAGACATTGCAAAAGCACAGCAAGTGTTGGCTGCGGTTCATCAAGATTTTATCGACGATGTCACAACAGGCCGCGCTGGAAAATTAACAGGGGATCCAAAAACATTATTTTCGGGAGATTTTTGGACAGGAACACAGGCGACGCAACTAGGTTTGGTAGATGGCACGGCAAACATTTGGACTGCAATGCAAGATACATTTGGCACAACACATTATCGAGATTACAGTCCCATGCCGCCGATTTGGGAAGCGGTAATGCATAATGTATCCAGTGAATTGAATTTTAAATTAGAGAATCATCGCAAAGTAGAAGAAATCATTTAGCTTTTAAAACTCAAGGCAGGATGCCATGACGAAACCAGAAGATAATGAGCAAAAATATTGGTTTCATTTTATGCGTCGCACTTCTATTTTAATTGCGACCAAAGCTTGGCTTGTAATTGTATTGTCTTATTATGCAGGCTATTTTCTTAGCTTAAAATATTACTTTTCCATGCCAAAAATTGCAGGGTTATGGTGTGCGATTTCAGGTATTTTGGTTTTACAGGTAACTATCAAGGATTCGTTGTCTGCCGCATGGTTGAGAATATTAGGTTCATTGATCGGCGCTGCAACTAGTTTTATTGGAATTCTTGCTTTGGGTTATCATATTTTATCACTCGCTGTTTGTACATTTTTCACAGTGATTTTAGTTTCACTTCTAAACATAAAGCATACTTTTCGATTAGCCTGTCTAACAGTTTCGGTGATTATTATTATTGGCATGATTCAAACAAATGTATCACCATTAATGAATTGCCTTTCGCGATTTATTGAATCTGCAATTGGCTCTTTCATTGCAATCGCAATTACAAGTATTTTTTATCCGCTGCGAAAAAAATTACATTTAATGAATAAATAGTTTTTACACACAGCCTTTCGGCCGTGCTACCGTAAGAACTCGTCGCATTGAATAGCTTTTGCAAAAGAGGATGATTGTAAATAGTATTTTTCTTCTAATAACGTAAAAATCAGCCGTTAGTAAATTACTTCTCAAACACCAATTGATCATTCTTTAAAGCAACTTTAATCATATCATTGGGTGCAAATTTTCCAGATAAAATATCTTGCGCTAATGGATTCTCTAAATGTTGTTGTAATGCACGTTTCAGTGGCCTTGCGCCATATACTGGATCATAACCAGTTTTAGCAAGATGTAGCATGGCTTCTTTCGATAAGCTTAACTGATAGTGATTTGTTTTCATTCGATCTTGAATATGCTGAATTTGAATTTCCAAAATTTTCGTAATGGCAGACTGATCCAATGCATGGAATACAATTGCTTCGTCAATACGATTAATAAATTCAGGGCGAAAACTTTTTTTCACGACTTCCATCACCATTTCTTTTGTTTTCGTATAGCCTTCTGATGAAAACTCTTGGATGATGTCAGAACCCAAATTGGATGTCATCACAATTACAGTATTACGAAAATCTACTGTTCTGCCTTGACCATCAGTTAATCTACCATCGTCTAAAACTTGCAACAAAATATTAAACACATCGGGATGTGCTTTTTCAATTTCATCTAATAATAAAAGCGAATATGGTTTTCTGCGTACCGCTTCTGTTAAATACCCACCTTCTTCATAACCCACATAACCTGGCGGCGCGCCAATCAATCTTGCCACAGAGTGTTTTTCCATAAATTCAGACATATCAATTCGAACCATAGAATCGACTGTGTCAAATAAAAATAAAGATAATGTTTTGCATAATTCAGTTTTTCCCACTCCTGTTGGCCCTAAAAACAAAAATGACGCAAGCGGGCGATTAGGGTCTGATAAACCTGCACGAGACCGTCGAATGGCATTTGAGACGGCACTAACCGCTTCATTTTGTCCCACAACACTGTCATGCAATACTTTTTCCATTCGCAATAATTTTTCTCTCTCGCCTTCCAACATTCTAGATACCGGAATGTGCGTCCACTTAGAAACAACTTCGGCGATTTCTTCTTCTGTTACTTTATTTCTAAATAATTTATTTTTATCTTTTGATTCTGCTGTTTTTTCAGATTTTTCAGCCGCCTTCAATTTTTTTTCTAATTCTGGAATAACGCCATATTGTAATTCGGACATACGCGATAAATCAGAAGCGCGCGCTGCTGCTTCTAAATCAATTCTGGCTTGATCTAATTCTTCTTTAATTTTTTGTGTGCCTTGCAATGCTACTTTTTCTGATTTCCAAATCTCTTCTAAATCAGCATATTCTTTTTCTGCGTGTTTAATTTCTTTTTCCAATTCTTTTAAACGCATTTTTGACGCATCATCTTTTTCTTTTTTTAACGCTTCGCGTTCAATTTTAAATTGAATTAATTTACGATCAAAACGATCTAATTCGACTGGTTTTGAATCAATTTCCATGCGAATTTCGCTACCCGCTTCATCAATTAAATCAATTGCTTTGTCCGGTAAATTACGATCTGTAATATAACGATGCGACAATGTTGCCGCAGCAACAATGGCAGGATCAGTAATGCTGACACCATGATGCACCTCATATTTTTCTTTTAACCCGCGTAAAATCGCGATTGTATCTTCAACACTGGGCTCATCCACCAATACTTTCTGAAAACGCCGCTCCAACGCTGCATCTTTTTCAATATACTTGCGATATTCATCTAAAGTAGTTGCGCCCACACAATGCAATTCTCCGCGCGCCAATGCTGGTTTTAGCATATTACCGGCATCCATGGCTCCTTCGGCTTTGCCAGCACCCACCATTGTGTGAATTTCATCGATAAATAAAATCACTTGACCCGCCTGTTTTGCTAATTCTTTTAAAACCGACTTTAATCGTTCTTCAAATTCACCTCGAAATTTTGCGCCGGCAATTAATGCACCCATATCCAATGACAAAACACGCTTGTTTTTAATTCCTTCCGGTACTTCACCATTTACGATACGCAAAGCCAATCCTTCGACAATTGCTGTTTTACCAACACCAGGCTCACCAATTAAAACAGGATTATTTTTAGTGCGGCGTTGCAAAACTTGAATAGTACGTCTAATTTCATCATCCCGACCAATAACAGGATCTAGTTTTCCCGTGCGAGCGCGCTCTGTCACATCAATCGTGAATTTTTCAAGCGCTTGCCATTGGCTTTCTGCGCCTTGATCTTTTACTTTTTCACCGCCGCGCATTTTGGTAATCGCTGATTCTAATTTTTTAGCATCTACTCTGGCTTTCTTTAAAATATCTTGTAATCCACTTTTTTTCTCAAGCGCTGCAATTAAAAATAACTCAGATGAGATATACCGGTCTTTTTTCTGTTGCGCCAATTGATCGCAGCGGTTTAATAATTGAGATAATTCATTTGAAATATGCACTTGACCTGGTTCACCCTCCACTTTGGGCAATCGATCCATTGCTTTGTCGCACGCATCAATTAAAACAGATAAATCTGCACCAGATTGCTCCAAAATAGCTGAAATAGTTCCGCTTTCTTGCGATAACATTGCCGATAATACATGCACCGGCTCAATCATTTGATTTTCACGTCCTAAAGCGATGGATTGCGCATCTGCTAACGCTGTTTGAAATAAATTCGTGAATTTTTCCATTCTCATATCATGTTACCTTTTAAACACAACACCAAAATTATATCAATTATATATGACCTATGCAGAAAAATAAAAATTATTTAAAAAATCATTTGCAACTATTCACCCCTTTTTCAAAGGGGGTGAATACAATCATTTCATCTGATTTTATATTTACATTCTCATGAAAAATATTAAAATCCCAAAGCTGTTTATCCATTAACTGACTTGGATGAACACTTTGAAGCGCATGTAAAATATTGCTTGGAATTTTGGGATTTTCAACCGCCAAATTTTCAATTAATTTTTTTATTTTTTTACGCGCTAAATTTTCTTGTGAGCCGCAAAGCGTACAAGGAATAATTGGAAATTGTTGTTCACTGGCGTATAACCGAATGTCAGTCTCCTGACAGTAGACCATGGGTCGAATCACGATATTTTTTTTGCTATCAGATATTAGCTTTGGCGGCATCGATTTGATTTGACCTGAGTATAAAATTGACATAAGCAATGTTTGAATTAAATCATCTCGATGATGGCCCAATGCAATTTTATTGAAATTATTTTCTTCCGCATATCGATAAATATTACCGCGACGCAAACGTGAGCATAACGAACAATATGTTTTACCTTCTGGAATGACGCGCTTTACAACTGAATAAGTATCTTTAGTTAAAATTTCATAAGGCACTTTATGTGTTTCAAGCCAATTTCGCATCAACGTATCATCCCATCCTGGTTGAGATTGGTCTAATGTAAACGCAAATAACTCAAACGCATTACGCCAAGCCAATTTGATTTCCAGCAAAATTTTTAACATCGTGTAAGAATCTTTTCCGCCTGATAAACAGACCATCACACGATCACCCGTTTCAATTAATTTATAATCAGAAATCGCTTTACTCACATAATGAATGAGTTTTTTCTCAGTTTTTGAATTGTGCTCTGACATAACATCCTGCAATATGATTTTTGATAATTTTGCAAGTATACTGAAAATGGTATACTGATTAAACTGATTCAAGGAAAACTATGTTTACGGATTTAAAAAAACGTGTCAAAAAAACTGGGCAGCCACCAGGAACTGCCATTTATACTGGCGATGATAAAACAAAGCCTACTGTGATCACTGTGAATATTTTTGATGCAAATCAATGTACTGTCAAAACAGGTAGTACGCTTCAGGAAGTTTTGCCCGACAAAAAATCAGATGGAATAACATGGGTTAATATCGAAGGTTTGCATGACGTTGATTTAATTAAGGCATTGGCAGAACGTTTTCAAATGCATCCGCTGACAGTTGAAGATATCCTCAATGTTGAACAACGACCAAAAGTAGAAGAATTTGCTGATTATTTATTTGTAACATTAAAAACTTTACATTTACAAAATAGTAAAACTGTTTTTTTAGTTGGACAATTTAGCATTGTTTTAGGTAAAGATTTTATTTTAACGTTTTTAGAATCTAAAACTTCTGTTTTTGATTCTATTTTAAATAAACTACACAGCGCTATTCATCAAAAACTCCGCGAACAAAGTGTTGATTATTTGGCTTATCGATTAATTGATGCGCTAGTAGATGAGTATTTTGTTGTGCTAGAACAATTGGGCGAACAAATTGAATTGGTTGAAGAAAAAATCATTTCAGAACCCACGCCTCAAAATGCGCGCACTATTTATAAGCTAAAACGTAGTGTGCTGGTACTACGAAAAGCAATCTGGCCAATGCGTGAAGCTATTAGTCATTTATTGTATGCAGAAAATACCATGATCACGAAGTACACGCGTATTTATCTGCGTGATGTATATGATCACACAATGCAAGCAATCGACACCATTGAAACTTTTCGTGACATGTTATCTAGCTTGCTAGATATGTATTTATCTGGTCTCACGATTCGTATGAATGAAATTATGAAAACATTGACTATTATTACCACAATTTTCATTCCCATTACGGCACTCGCAAGCATTTACGGCATGAATTTAATTGATATACCACTGATGAAATCTCGCTTCGGATTTACCGTTATTTCACTTTTGATGTTAGCAAGCGTAATATTTATGATTGCGTATTTTAAAAAGAAAAAATGGGTTTGAAATTATTGTTTATCAAGGCGTAACATCTGGCGTATTTGTTTGATGCGTTGGTTTCTCTGCAGGATTTTTTACAGATTTTAATGCCAAATCAATATATTCTTTGAAAGAAGGATGATTGACAATACCGCCAAGTCTGCCGCTTTTTAAAGCATTAACTTCTATTGGCGTCATCTCCAATTGACTGCTCGATCTTCTCAAAAAATTGATTAACTTAAACGCAACTGTTGTTTTTATTTTCTTAGTTTCGCTGGGTTTTTTAAAAAACTGAGATGTTGAATATTCTTTTTCACAAAATCTCGTGTTGTGATATGCAATTAGTAATTGAATGAGCCCTTCTAAACTATTGGGATTGAAAATTTCTGCGATATTCGGTATTTTTTCAGGATAATGATTGAGAACGTAACGAAAATTTTGATATTCTTTTTGTTGCAGTGCATCAATAAATCTACCTCGAACAGTTTCGCTTCGTTTTGCAAGATTAATTAGTGTATCAAATAATTCGGGGTAAAATTTTAATATATAATGCAATCCGTTACTATCAGCACCAAATTTATATATAAAACTAGCGAAATCGCCAAAAAATTCTGGTTTTTTGCTCATTTTTTTAAAGATCTCAATAAATTTATTTTTCGAACATTGTGATAAAAGACAAAAATCTAATACCTCATTATTTTTTGTAAAAAATGCTTCACTCTCTTTTTCTTCATAATTTGAAGCGCGTAATGTTGCTTTTTCAAAGTTGTCAAAAAATGGACTGCTACCTGGCAGACCATTGCTTCGTTTTTCTTCAGCGCGATTAATTATTTTGCGATTCAATAGAAGCTGCTCTTTTTTTTGTGGATTATCTTTATAAAGTGATTGATATTTTTTTTCTAAATCATGCAACGTGTGATAATTTGATTTATTCCACGTCAGCATGGAAAAGCACAAAGAGTGCCCCAACTGATTAAATAAATAATCTATTAATTCAGATTGATTGCTAAATTCTTTTTCGCCTGTTTTTGAATTTGGGTCATAAAAAAACCATTTTGACGAAGAAAACCGAATCGAAGTGGCATGTATTGTGTTGCCACATAAAAAAATAATATTTTTACATCCTATAATGTTTTCATCTAATAATTTTTCTAAATCTTCTTTTATAAAATAACCGGCAATATCTGTTTCTCTTACTGTATCGTTTTCTGTCATTTCAAAAGCATTAAAACGTTTTGCATGGAAATTTTGCTCAAACTGATTGTATAACGCATAATTCATTGCGCGTTTCAACAATAAGTCTAAACCTTGATCTAATGATTCTTCTTTTTCATCCCATGCGCATATTTCTTCTATAGTCTTTTTCCACCAATCTAATTGATTAACTGCTGCCATGTAAGAATAAATCGTTGCTAGACCATAACAGAGTCCTTCTGGAAATTGCTTTATTTCTTCTGGAAGCGGTATTTTTTCAATTTTCTTTTTTTCTAGTTGAGATAATTTTTTTCGAATTTCTAGATCAGGATAGCTCTCACGCAGCTTTTCAATATGCGCAAAAGCCTGAAACTTTTGAATTAAAACGTTTTGATTGATATTTTTGTTATCTATACCCATTAGTTCGTGCCTGATCGTTTTATCTATCACGAAAAGTATAGTAGATGTGCAGAAATACTCTGATCACTCAATAAGTTGATTAATTTCAATATGATACGTTCGTTCACGCGCGCGACGTGTTAGTGCATATGCTGCAGTTCATGGTATGAACTACCAAGCTTGGCGTGGTTCAGTTCGTATTAGTGAGGCGCGGGCTCGATTGGTTTCCCCAGCGTTTCAGATTTGCCAGATTTGTCAGAAAACAAACCAACACGCACAACAGCAGGAGAAGAAGAATTTTGTTTCTTTAGCTTAGAATGATCAGGAAATAATGTACCCGCATAAGTCACTTCAGAAAACCCAGCCTTGTGAAATGCTCGAATCATTACTCTCTCTTTTTCTGTCAAATCACTCAAATCAGTTGCGGGTACTTGCTGTGTTTGAGCACGTTTTTCAATGGAAAGTAATGTAATTTTAGCAGGATTTTCTTTATTTTCTTTAAAAAACTTGGCTGCTAAAATAGCATATTTATGCTCTAAAGATAACTCACCATCGCCAGTCCATGTTTCTATTTGTGTTGTTTGATTTGTTTTGCATTCCACAGTCATTTTTTTTGGTCCAACTGTTTCATTCTCTGTAAAATCTAAAATAATTTTGCATTGCTTCTCATCAATCACTGTTTCAGCCTCATTAAATGTGCATTGCTTTAAAATTGATTTTTCGTCTTCTTGCGACTCACTCAGTATCCGCTTAAAGTGTGCTTTTTTTGCATCTGCACTTAACGCCTGAAATGTTTTATTTTCAGTTGTTGCAGTGGTTGCAGCAGTTTCAGGCTGCGCTTCTTTTGGAAGAGCTGCTTTTATAAAATTCTGTGTTCTTTGTGCGCATACTATCCGATTCTGATTGTCTAATTTAATATCTTCTTGAATAAATTCGGCTGCATCCGGATATTTTTCGTTTATTAATTCTCGCACGATGTCGAGTTGAATTTCTGAATTAAATGGTGTTGCTTCAGAAGATTTTTGCTCACAAAACTTTTCTGAAATTACGTTAAATTTTTTTAAATCTTTCTGTGTTAAATAACGACTCAAAAAACTCGCTGCTTGACGAAATCCACAAGTTGCTCCATCTGTATCGGGTTGTTGAGAAAAGTGTTTTTTATAAAATTCATTTGACGTTTCTTTTTTAAGCTCTTTGAATACATAACCAGGTTCATCAAAAATTTTTTGCGCTTTTATTTGAGAAATGATTGATTGTAGTTTTTTGGATATACTGTCTAAAAGCGCAAGATTATATTTTGAATCAGTATAATCAACAGAAATAGTTCTTTGTTGAGTGTTTGAATCTTTTGGGTTGATTGAAATAGATATACCAACATGATGCGCTCTATTTGGGTCTGTAACAAAAAATTCAAATATAAGCGTTTGGTCTTGATTTTCTTGTTTTTCAGCAAAGTTTTTAAAAGCAGTCATTCTGTCTTTAAATTCTGGTTCTATCAGATCAATGCGCGCTAACTGCACAGAGTTTCTTGATAAATGCAGCACGCCGCCAAATAAGCGCTTGGTTTTTTCTGTTGTGCGAACTAAATTTTCATCAATATTTTGATTATGAATGCACACAATTTGTTGTAATAAAACTTGCGTATCTTCTGCAGACAATAGGTGCGTTGGCAAAAGTGGTTTTCCTGCTGCAAAAAATTCATGTACGTCACACAAAACAGGTTCTGGCATTTTTATATCCTAATCTATCGTTCGAAATTTTCTGTAATTATAGTAAACTTATATTAAAATAACCTTAAATTTAAAGGAGCTATATGATTTCAGATCAATCTTTGCCCCAGTTTTCTAAAATCAATCTTGATATGATTGAGAGCAATCTTGATAAAGTTCTCGAGTATAATCTGATTGAAATAAATAATCTATTGAAAAATAACGCTGTTTACACTTGGGACAACTTAATGCGGCCCATGGAAAATGCAAATGATGCGCTAAACCAATTTTGGTCTCCTATTCAGCATATGAATGCCGTGATCAATTCGCCTGCATTACGAGAAGTGGTTAATCATTGTTTGCCTAAACTTTCTGATTACGGTACAGCTATTTCACAAAATGAAGGATTATTTCATGCCATCGAATCAATTGATTTAAAAAATTTAGATATATCTCAAAGAAAAACAATTGAAAATGATCTGCGAAATTTCAAATTAAGTGGCGTGCATTTACCAAAAGATAAAAAAAATGAGTTTGCTACGCTGTCAAAAGCATTGTCACAATTAACACAAAAATTTGAAGAAAATGTGCTAGATGCAACGATGGGTTGGAAAAAAGAAATAATGGATCAAGCAGAATTAGCCGGTATACCTGAGCACGCTATTTTAAATGCAAAACTACTCGCTGAAAAAGAAAGTAAATCAGGTTGGATTTTTAATTTAGAAGCACCAAGTTATTTGGCTGTAATGATGTATGCTGATTCGCAACAATTGCGTGCAGAAATGTATACCGCTTATGTAACACGCGCATCGAACCAAGGTCCAAATGCTGGAAAATGGAATAATGATCAAGTGATGCAAGATATTTTAGAAAAACGTTTTGCATTAGCCAAATTATTAGGTTTTCAAAATTACGCAGAATATTCATTACAAACTAAAATGGTGAAAAAAACAAATGAGGTGTTAGATTTTTTAAATGAACTGGCTGAAAAATCTTTAAAACCAGCTCAAAAAGAATTTCAAGCGTTATCGCATTTTGCTCAATCTGAATTACAATTAAAAACATTAAACGCGTGGGATGTGGCTTACGCATCTGAAAAATTCAGTCAGAAATTATATCAAATTTCACCAGAAGATTTGCGGCCTTATTTTCCAGAACCCAGAGTGTTATCTGGATTATTTGATGTGATTCAAAAATTATATGGCGTTACCATAAAAGCTGCCGATCATGTTGATGTGTGGCATCAAGATGCAAAATGTTTTAACGTTTTTGATGCGCATCATCAATTGCAAGCGCGTTTATTTTTTGATTTATATGCAAGAGAAAATAAACGTGGTGGCGCCTGGATGGATGATTGCAAAGTGCGTCGACTTTTGGATAATGGAAAAATTCAAATTCCGGTTGCCTATATTAATTGCAATTTTAATGCGCCCGCTCAGCATAATCCTGCGTTATTCACGCATGATGATGTGATTACTTTATTTCATGAAACGGGTCATGCATTACAGCACATTTTAACAAAAATTAATGTTGCCGGTGTTTCGGGTATTAATGGTATTCCATGGGATGCAGTGGAAGTGGCTAGTCAATTTTTTGAAAATTGGGCATGGGAGAAAAAATCCGTTGATTTGTTTGCAAGGCAATATCAAACAAACGCGCTACTGCCAGACGAATTATTTAATCAATTAATAGCAAGTAAAAATTTTCAATCAGCAATGCAAATGATGCGTCAACTTGAATTTGCCTTGTTTGATTTTCAATTGCATATCGATTTTGATTCTCAAAATCCAAATGCTATTCAAACCATTTTAAATCAAGTACGTCAAAAAACATCTGTCATTCCCATTCCGGCATGGAATCGTTTTCAAAATAGTTTTTCACATATTTTTGCAGGTGGGTATGCAGCGGGTTATTACAGTTATAAATGGGCTGAAGTGATGGCATGCGATGCATTTGAATTATTTCAACAGAATGGGATTTTTGATGCAAAAACAGCTGAAAAATTTAAAACAACTTTTTTAGAATCAGGCGGCGCAAAAGAGCCCATGGATTTATTTATTGAGTTTCGCAGCAGAAAACCACAAGTGGATGCGTTATTGAAACACAGCGGGATTCGCGCTTAGTGCAGCGCGCCGTCAATACGAGTGGAGGAAATACTTTCAATCTGCACAAATTTAACGCATAATTTCGCTCTATGAAAAATAATATACACAATATATTTGATGTCATTATTGTTGGTGGCGGGCATGCTGGAACTGAAGCTGCACTGGCTTCTGCACGCATGAATGCACGCACACTGCTGCTAACGCATAATATTGAAACATTAGGGCAGATGTCGTGTAATCCCGCGATAGGTGGTATTGGAAAAAGTCATTTGGTGCGTGAAATTGATGCGCTAGGCGGCATCATGGGAATGGCTGCTGATCATGCTGGTATTCAATTTAGAGTGTTAAATGCGAGCAAGGGGCCTGCAGTGCGCGCAACGCGTGCGCAAGCAGATCGCATTTTATATAAAACATTTGTTCGCAACGCATTGGAAAATCAGCCAAATCTATTTATTTTTCAACAAGCAGTTGATGATTTGATTATTGAACACGAAAAAATAATTGGCGTTAAAACACAAGCCAACTTAAATTTTTATGCAAAAGCAGTTGTGTTGACAGCAGGTACTTTTTTAGGGGGCGTGATCCATATTGGATTGCAAAATCATTCTGGTGGCAGAGCAGGCGATCCGCCTTCTCTTGCTTTGTCAAAACGATTGCGTGCATTACCTTTTCATGTAGGTCGTTTAAAAACAGGAACGCCACCTCGATTGGACAAACGCTCGATCGATTTTTCTAAAATGACAGAACAATCTGGCGACAAACCGATACCAGTGATGTCTTATTTGGGAAAACCAGAAGATCATCCTGAGCAAATCAGTTGTTATATTACGCACACTAATACAAAAACACATGACATTATTCGTGATGGTTTATCAGAATCGCCGATGTATTCTGGAAAAATAGAAGGTGTTGGTCCACGATATTGCCCATCGATTGAAGACAAAGTTGTGCGATTTGCAGAGAGACAATCACATCAAATATTTTTAGAACCAGAAGGACTAAATACAAACGAAATTTATCCCAATGGCATTTCAACGAGTTTATCGTATGAAACGCAATTGCATTTTGTGCGCAGCATTATTGGCTTGGAACATGCAATGATCACAAGACCGGGTTATGCCATTGAGTATGATTTTTTTGATCCGAGAGATTTAAAAAATTCTCTAGAAACAAAATGTATTTCAGGGCTTTATTTTGCAGGGCAAATTAATGGCACAACAGGTTATGAAGAAGCAGCTGCGCAAGGTTTAATTGCGGGAATCAATGCTGCGTTGCAAATACAGTCTAAATCCGCCTGGTGTCCTAAACGAAATGAAGCTTATATTGGCGTATTAATTGATGATTTAATTACGTTAGGCACACAAGAACCGTATCGCATGTTTACCAGTCGTGCTGAATATCGTTTACTGCTTCGCGAAGATAATGCTGACTTACGTTTAACACAAATTGGTTTTGAGTTAGGTTGTGTTGATCAAAATAGGTATCAACTATTTTCTGAAAAACGAGAATCGATTGAAAAAGAAATTGCTCGATTACAATCATCTTGGATTCAAGCGGACTCTGTTGCTGCAAAACAATTTCACGAAAAATATCAAACGACATTAGAGCGTGAATATAATTTATTTGAATTATTGCGTCGACCAGAAACAAATTATTTAGATTTAATATCATTAGAAAATTTAACGAATCATATTCACGCTACAGTGCGAGAACAAATTGAAATTCAAGCAAAATATTCTGGTTATATTGCTCGTCAAGAAAAAGAAATTGAAAAACAAAAATATTTTGAAGATTTAATCATTCCAGATTATTTTAATTATGATCAAGTCACCAGCTTATCAACTGAGGTATGTCAAAAATTAAAAAAAATTTCACCTAAAACTGTCGGGCAAGCAGCGCGTATTTCAGGCGTTACGCCTGCTGCAATTTCGCTATTGTTGGTTTATTTAACGCGATCTCGCATCGCCCCAAATCATTTTGTGTAATTGTATTTGAAAACGCACCGGAAGATTATCCTCTAAAATCCAATGCGCCAATGTTTCATTAGCAATTTGTAGATAGCTTGGGGAAAATAAAATGGCGCATCGTTCCAATAAATTGTATTCCGAAATTATTTTTTTGGACCAATCGTAGTCTTCGCGATTACAAATAACAAATTTAATTTCATCACTTGGAAAAATATATTTTAAATTATCAAATATATTTCTTGATGCTTCATTTGAAGCGGGAGTTTTAATATCCAAAATTTTAACCACTCGAGAATCTACTCCTGCAATATCAACTGCACCACTGGTTTCTAATGACACCGAATAATTTTTATCGCACAATTTTTTCAGTAAATGCAAACAAGCTTTCTGCGCTAAAGGTTCACCACCTGTCACGGTCACATATTTTGTTTTGTATTGCGATATTTGTTTTAATATTTCATCAATTGAGTAATTCTTTCCACCCGAAAAGGCATAAGCTGTATCACAATATTGACAACGCAATGGGCAGCCTGTTAGGCGAATAAAAATAGTAGGTAAACCAACGCGACTTGTTTCGCCCTGAAGTGAAAAAAATATTTCAGTTAGTTTTAGCATATTATTATTTTAACGTATATTAATGCTCGCACTGTGTTTTAACTGGAGAAGCAATGATAACACTTCCTTCAAAAAGCGGTCTTGCTGTTCTTGTGAAAGAAGCCAATGGAAAATTTAAGTTACCACTGGTTTTATCAATGTTTACAGATGTCCTTATCTTTCCAGAAGGATGCTCGATAATAACTTCTTGTTCAAATTTATTTTGTTTTGGAATGACAGATTTTGCGACATTATAAGCAACAGACCCTTCAATGAAACACGCTGCTGCTAAACACAACCCACCAGATACAGCATGCGCATCATGACAGTCAAATGGTGTGAAATAACGAGACGTGATTGAGCCACCATTTCTTGCTTTTGATATCATACATATTTTTGGGCTGACAGATCGAGAAACATCACCTAAACCCATTTTCAAAGCGGCAGCTCTGCGAAGTTCTTCGAGTTTTTCCATAAATATCTTATCTGAATCCAATTCAACTTTTGATTCATATCCCGTTTTTCCCATAGCTTCCGCATAAGTGATCACCATAGGTACAGCTACATCAACACAAGAAACAGATACCCCATCTATAATATCGACAATATTTCCTGTAGGAAGCAATTTTCCTGTTTTAGCACCAACAGAATTTATAAAACTTAATTTTATTGGCGCTGCTGTTCCCGGAACGCCATCAATAGCTATATTACCTTCATAAGTAATATCCCCTTTCGGAGTTTGTACGGTAGCAATCATAACAACACCTGTATTTTCGTTATAGATTCTGACTACTGTTTCAGGATCGGTTGTTTTTACAAGTCCTTTTGCAATCGCAAATGGTGCAACAGCAGATAACATATTTCCGCAATTCAATGTAGTTTCTACGATAGGCTCGTTAATATGCACTTGGCAAAAAAGATAATCTATATCAGCATCTTCTCTTTCTGAAGACCCAACAATCGCTACTTTGCTTGACAAAGAATCTCCGCCACCAATACCATCAATTTGTCGGTCATGCGGAGATCCCATCAAGCTTAACAGTAATTGATCTCTCAAATTTGCATCGCTTGGCAGATCTGTCTTTAGAAAAAAAGGCCCTTTAGAAGTACCACCACGAAACATCATGCACGGTATTTTTAACATACTTAGCTTCCTATGAAACATCTCTTGCTATTTTATAACCCTTAAGCCTCATTCGTTTTTTTAGTTTCCTGAATATAAACGGTGAGATTAACAACTTCATACACCCTAAGTCTGGCGCATACTCTAAACCAATATGCCATGTATTCTTTCTTTTTGCTTTGTTAAATGATCCAAAAATTTTATCCCACCAAACAAAGATAAAACCATAATTAGAATCCGTATCTCTAACAACAGCATGGTGATGAACGCAATGACGATTTGGAGTGATAATGATGCATGAGAGAACGCTTTCTAATTTTTCTGAGATACAGACATTAGAATGGTGAAACAAACCTTCAATGATTAGAATAACCTCAAAAATTAAAACAGCCTTCAATGAAATTGAAAAAGCAATAATAGGGATTATTCTAAAAAAATTTTGCAATACCAACTCACCAAAATGAATTCTTAATCCAGTTGTTGTATCAAATGCCGAATCTAAATGATGTATTTCATGAAATCTCCAAAGAAATGGGATTTTATGACTCAGTCTATGAAACCAATAACTTGATAGATCTAAGATCATAATACCAACAATAAGCGTTGAGACACTAAACATCCATTCTGGTCTATGCCATGCGTCTAAAGTTGTTGCCCACACTATAATAGGTAGCATTAAAATAGGCCCCAATAATCTGTTTACTATTCCAAAAACACTATTTTTTATCCAACGATGTAATCCACCATCCTTGACGGTAGGTACAAAAAATCGTTGTTTAATTTGCTCCAAGCTAAAAATGATAATTAACCAACCTATAACAAAATAATCTTCATGCGCAAGGATAAAATTCATATTAGTTTCCGGATCCTTAAAGGCTACACTCAAATTGCGTTTAATTATAAAGCAAGTTCGTATATCTAGCCGATGTTTTTATGTGCAGCTTATTATAAAGAGGAAAGTGAAACAACTGCCAACACGCTATCCAATGCACACATCTTTGGCCTGATGACCACCCCCTTGAAAAAGAAAGTGGTCGTAAGTGCAAAGATATGTGCATTCTGCATGATCAATAGGTTAATGCGAAATAGGCGGATGATAAATCACTTGCACAACATTACCATCGGGATCTTTACAATATAAGCTGCGTGCGTTGTCACGATGCGTTTTAGGTGGCGCCACGATATCAATTTTGTGTTCAAGCAATAATTGAAAAGCGCGATCCACTTCTTCGGGTGTTTTAACAATAAAACCAATATGATCTAATCGTTGCGAAGCGCGATCACGTTCTGTTTTTGTCGTGCGATGCAACGCTAAGTTATCTTTGCCTGATGTTAAATAAAAATTATCATCGTCAGGCTGCCATTCAACTTTCATTCCAAAAATTTCAATATAAAATTTTACGCAAGACTCTAAATCAAAGATATTCAAAGCAACATGACGAAGACCTAAAGTTTTTATGCTCATGTTATTCCCCGTAACTGATCTATTCTTGTTTTGTAATCATTTGCGTCAAATAATCCTGAGCCGATGACAATAAAATTTGCGCCAGCTTGTGTGACAGAGTGAATATTATCAATTTTAATACCACCATCAACGCCCAATAAAACTCGAGGATTATTTTCTTCAATTAAATTTTTAGTTAAATTAATTTTATTTAAACTGTCTGGTATAAATTGCTGTCCGCCAAAACCAGCAAAAACAGACATAATTAAAATCAAATTTAATTCAGACCAAACATTTTTTTCTATCGCAACTGATTGATCAGGATTAAATGCTAGCCCTACTTCCATGCCAGCATCATGAATTAATGCGCAAGTTTTTTGAACATTTTGAACAGTGATGGGATGAAACGTTAATCGATTTGCACCCGCTTTTGCAAAAGGCGCAATATATTGCTCAGGATCAGTTACCATCAGATGCACATCAATCGGTGCGGTGATACCTGCGTGACGTAATGCTTCACACACAATTGAACCGAAGCTTAAATTAGGTACAAAATGATGATCCATAACATCAAAATGAATCGCATCAGCGCCTGCTGTTAAAATAGCTTTTGCCTCTGCGCCTAAATTTGCAAAATCAGCGGATAAGATTGATGCCGCAATTTGAATTTTTTGTGCCATGTATTTCTTTAAAGTTCATATTTCCAATAAATTATTGTATCATTAAGCAACAGAATGATCACAAGTTATTTGAATTCGTTTTCTCGTATTTTGGGTATTCTAAATAATTTTTTAAAATGCTATGCTAATTCTCAATCTTGACTGAGACTAGAAAATGCTTAACGTTCCGCATTTAGAAACTGCACTAACAGGCCCATTACAATCTCTTGAGAAAATATTTTTACGCGCTCAAATGCAAATTGAAAGTTGGTTTCGACAACAATGGCAAAAAACATCACCGCTTTTTTATGGCTCTGTTGATCTACGCAATGCAGGGTTTAAATTGGCGCCAGTTGACACTAATTTATTTCCAGCTGGGTTTAATAATTTAAACCCAGACATGATGGCCTTGTGTGTTCAAGCAGTGCAATCGACTATGGCAGAAAAATGTCCTTCTGCAACGCGATTACTGTTAATTCCCGAAAATCACACACGCAATATTTTTTATTTTGAAAATTTGGCAATGTTATCTGAAATTTTAAAGCGTGCAGGTTTTGAAGTGCGTATTGGCACCTTAAATACCGATATTATCGAACCAACAAAATATAACTTACCATCGGGTCGTGAAATTATCTTAGAAAAATTAGTGCGTGAAAATGATCGCGTTGGCGTTTCTCATTATTTTCCTTGTTGCATTATTTTAAATAACGATTTATCGTCTGGTATACCGAATATTTTTCAAAATATTAATCAAATGGTGATGCCAAATATACAACTAGGATGGTCAAATCGCTTAAAATCCACACATTTTAAACAATATCAAAATGTATGCGATGAATTTTCTGAATTGCTCAAAATAGATTCGTGGTTGCTGGCGCCATTGTTTGATCAAGCATCAGATGTGGATTTCTCAAATCAAACTGATCAAGATGATTTAGTTAAAAAATCAACAAAACTATTTGAAAAAATTCAAAAAAAATATGATGAATATCAAATCAATCGGCCGCCATTTATTGTGGTTAAAGCGGATCAAGGTACTTATGGTATGGCAGTCATGATGATTCAAAATCCCGAAGAGTTAAATCACTTAAATCGCAAAGAACGTACGCGCATGGCTTCGCTGAAAGGTGGAAAATCAGTTACCAAAATTATTTTACAAGAAGGTGTTTATACATTTGAACGTGTTGGCAAAGAAGAGGCTGTTGCAGAACCGGTCGTTTATCAAATTGGTCGGTATGTTGTAGGTGGTTTTTATCGTGTACATAAAAATAAAGCAGTGAATGAGAATTTAAATGCGCCTGGCATGGATTTTCACCCATTGGCATTTGCAAAAAATTGTTACGCACCATCTGGTGTTCTATGTGATTCGGCAGAACCGGTGAATCGATTTTATGCTTATGGTGTTGTCGCAAGATTAGCGATGATCGCTGCAGCAAGGGAGTAATCATGACAAAATGTGGCGTATTAATGGATCCGATTGAAAACATACACCCTGAAAAAGATACGACATTGGCGATATTATTATCCGCACAAGAACGGGGCTGGAAAAACTATGTGATTTTACCTGAAAATATTTGGCTGCAAGATGGTATTGCGTGGGGAAGAATTCAATCAGTTGCAGTATTTGATAACGCAGATCATTGGTTTGAATTAAGCGAATTAGAAGAGCAGCCGCTAGTGGATTTGGATGTATTGTTAATGCGAAAAGACCCGCCATTTAATATGCATTATGTTTATTTGACTTATCTGCTGGAGCAAGCAGAATCGCAAGGTTTGTTAGTGGTGAATAAACCGGCTAGTTTACGCGATGCCAATGAGAAATTATTTTCAGCGTGGTTTCCACAGTGCTGTCCTAAAACGTTAGTGACTTCTCAATCTGATTTGATTTTAGATTTTATTGATTCAGTGGAAACTGCGGTCATCAAACCATTGGACAGTATGGGCGGCAATTCTGTGTTTAAATTATCTCTAAAAGATTCTAATCATCGATCCATTATCGAAATGATGACACGTCAAAATTCACAAACTGTGATTGTACAGCAATTTATTTCAGAGATCGCGCAAGGAGATAAACGAATTCTCATGATAGATGGTGAGCCTATTCCTTATGCGTTAGCGCGCGTACCTGCAAAAAATGATTTTCGCGGTAATTTAGCCGCTGGTGCTGTTGGAAAAGGATGCGAATTAACATCGCGTGATAAATGGATTTGCGAACAAGTGGGCCCGGTGTTGCGCGAAAAAGGATTATTATTCGCAGGATTAGACATTATTGGAGATTATTTAACGGAAATAAATGTAACCAGCCCAACTTGCGCGCGTGAATTAAATCAATTATTTGAATTAGACATCGCTTCTGATTTTTTAGATGCGATTGAGGCGAAATTGTAAATCTAATGGGAGAATATTGCATGAGACAAGAAGCAGCCACACAAACCGATTGGAATTCTGTAGAACAAGCTTTGCTAGTGCGTGCTAATCAAACAGCAATACTTCAAGAGGAGATAAGCGAATTATTTGATGCGGCCAAATTACTGCAAGAAGAAATTAATCAGCGTGATGAAAAAATAGCTATACTTACAGAAAAAAACGCCTCACATCTTTTTGCTTTAAAAGAGCAGGCATCGCTGAATGAAACAGAAAAATTAATGTTGCTTTCAATACAAAAACCAGAAATAGAGCAACATAAAATGCTTTTGAATTTCTATGAGAATGCGCGACAGCTCAACATTGAAGAGCCACTGTATATATTATTGCAGAAAATTTTTCCGAAGCACCTATTTTTTTCTGAGATGCCCGATGCATCGGATCAAGATTTACTTGCATTTAAGTTGCAACTTGCGGCATTGTCGAGCGCATCAATATTCAATCTTCAGCTTTTGCAGCAACAAATGTCGGAACATGAACAACATGGCTTGCTTGGTGAGTTAATGCAGAAGGGCTTGATATCATCGGATCATTCTTTCGTGCCACCGCATCTTTTGCGCGAGATAACCGCAATTCCTAGCCCTGCGCCACATGATGAAAAACATGCCGCACAATTGATTGCGAAACTGAAGATAAACAATGCAGTATTAACAAACGATATTCGTCAATTAAAGCAAATTATGCGAACTGGAGAAACAGCCAACAAAGCTATCAAAGAAGCATGTGAACAAAAATTGCAGGCAGATAGAAACAATCAAATGTTGCAAACAAAAATAAGCAGATTAAACCAGCAATTAGAACAATACCGCAAACGACAGAAATTTTTTCCTGCCACGACTCCGTGCAACGCTCATACAGCTCCGACAAGCGATAGATCGAACATTCTATAGCGCTAATGGCTCTAAGAGTTATGAAAAATATCGCTTTATTTTGCGTAGATGAAAGCAGAAAATTAGAAACAGAAAAATTATCTCGAACATTGAATATTGCTTATATTCAAAATGCAAGCGACATGGAAAAATTTTCAATATTATTGATTGTGACCAAAAATTATATCGGCATTCAATTCAATTCTAAAAATGCACCGACCCCTGTTTTTGTTGATTTTTTGCATGGAAAATTAAAACATCGTAAGCAATTTGGTGGCGGAAAGAATCAATTAATTGGGCGTGCCATTGGCATGAAATCTAAAGAAAAATTATCCGTATTAGATTTAACGGCGGGCTTGGGTGAAGATGCATTTATATTGGCAACGTTAGGTTGCAATGTTGTGATGTGTGAAAAATCTAAAATAATTCACGCGGTATTGCAAGATGGATTAAAGCGTGCTTTAAAAGAAACATGGTTTCAAAATTTATCGTTAAAATTAATTCACATCGACTCACTTAATTATTTATTGCAATTAGATTCAAATGATTATCCCGATATAATTTATTTAGATCCTATGTTTCCAAATCAGCATAAAACTGCTTTGAATAAAAAAGAAATGCGGATAATTAAAGCAATTGTAGGGGATGACGTGGATTCTGAAAAATTATTCAATTTGGCATTATCTAAAGTTAAAAAAAGAATTGTTGTAAAACGCGCTCGTCTAGCGCCATCTATTGGTAATCAAAAACCCGATATTGTTTTTGAAGGAAAAAGCAGTCGATTTGATGTATATTTGAAAAGTCATTAATGACTCTTGTTAGTGTTAGATTGAAAAAATAATTACGATCAATGTTAAAGAGGCTGTGATCATTAAATAAAATGCCGGCATATAATCATTATGGCTTATGTGAATTAAACTGGTTAGAAAAAGTGGTGTAAAACCACCAAACATCATATTTCCAATATTATAAGCAATTGCTAAAGATGTGTACCGCACCTTAATAGGAACTAACTCAGCTACTGTAATTAATGTTGTTGCTTGTTCCATGGAGCTAATAATTGTAAGGAGTGAGATACCAGCTAGGATACTAAATTCACCGCCATTGCGAAAAAAATAAAAAACAATAACGCTACTGAATAATCCTATTCCGCATAAAAAATAGTACATTTTTTTCTTGCCAATAGTGTCGCAGAGCAAACCAGATAATGGAACCAGCAAAAACATACCGCCAATAAATATTGTTTGAAAATAGGTGACTTCTTTAAATGTAAAATGACTGAATTGGGACAAGTAAAAAGCTAAATAAGTAAATGTAATATAGAAAAGAGTTGCGCCGAAACTCACAATAGCAATGATTTTTGCCATAATGAGTAAATCCTCTTTACATGCGGTAAACAAAGGTATTTTTGCTGTTTTTTTTGCGCGTACTAACGCTATAAATCCAGGCGTTTCAATTAGAAATCGTCTGAGATAAAAAATTAAAAGACCCAATAGCCCACCTATAAAAAAAGCGATTCTCCAACCAAAATCATGCAGCTGCGCTTTTGTTAAGACATGTTCTAAAATTGCTGTCATTCCAACACCGACGAATAAACCTGCATTAGCACCAGTTGCTGCAAAGCTAGTAAAAAAAGCTTTGTTTTTTGTTGGTGCTGTTTCCGCCAAATAAATAATTGTTCCCGAATATTCTCCACCAATACACATGCCCTGGATTAAGCGTATTATTACCAACAAAATAGGCGAAATAATTCCGACTTGATGATAGGTGGGCAATAGACTCATGAGGAATGTAGGTATTGAAATTAAAATTACAGACCATCTCAATGCGGTAGAACGCCCTATTCGATCACCCAAATGACCAAAAAATATTGCGCCCAAAGGACGGCAGACAAAACCCAAGGCAAATACACTAAACAAGGCAATTAACGCTGTAGTGTGATTATGTGTTGGAAAAACGAGATCTGAAAACAGTGTTCCGCAATAAGTAAACAATGCAAAATCATACCATTCGAGTATGTTACCAATACTGCTTGCAATCAAATTGTGATATTTCATGTGTAAAAATCACTGGCGATGAGGTGGATACAGAAAATATGCTAAGCCTTTTTCACCATAATAAATCCTGCTTTAAGGCCTGCTCAATCCAATCCTGCACCGATGTGCGCAATACGATTTTCTTTTTTGCAACCAGCGTTGCAATTTCCCAAACAGAAATTGCCGAAATAAACAACTCTCCATTTTCTGCCGCATGGTCTATGTTACGAATGATGCTTGATTTTAACTCCGATGAGCCATTATTCAACCAAATCCACACGTGTGTATCCAACAGCAATCCAGATGCTTTACTCATCTGCTTCCCACTTCTCATCTATTCCTGCCACAACATTCGCTTTAATCACCACGCTGTTTTTCATGCAGCCATACAATGAAAATTTTTCTTTTTCGATGCATACCAATCTTGCTACTGGTTTGCCGTGTTTTGTGATAATTAACTGCATATGTTTTTTTTCAACTTCATCCAACAAACTCAAGCATTTTGCTTTAAATACACCAGCACCTACTTGTTCTATTTTCATCTGCATTATCTCACTATGGTCATATAACTATAGACACATTATAGTTGTTTTACAAATAATCCGCGTTTTTTCAGATAGCTGAAGGAGAAACCGCCGTTGATGCCAATGCTCCCATGCCTTTTTTAATTTTTTGATATTTTTTATTTTCGTGAAAAATATTGGCAGAAATCATGCTGGTCACTAGCGCACCACCAACGAAAATCGAAATACCCGCTGTCGGCACTGCCAAGTATGCTGAAGCAATAGCAATCAGGGCGACCATGACGCAAAATAATCCGCTATAATTTTCCAGATAGCGCGCCGTTTTTTTATAACACTCCATTGCGTTTGAGTCTCGTGATCGAATTATATTTTTTGTTTGCATTAACACATTTGTTAATTGTATTAAATTAATATGCACCATTCTAGACTGACCTAGTTTTATTGCTTCATTTTTAACGTTAATTGCAGCACAGTTCATTTCTGTATTTGTAGATTGTGTTATTTCTTGATTTAACTCGCTCACTGCAGTACAAAAATAAACAATTTTATTAAGCGTATTCATGTGCAGCGGCATTTCTGATATAATTTTTTGACGAAATATATCTCCATGCTCTTCGCACGAAAATGCAAGTTGTTTAATATTATCTGGAATCTCAAGATGTTGTGGAAAAAAAGTTTCTATAATAAGTCCAACAATATATTGAATACGTCGAATATGAAAAATTTTATTTTGTTCTTCTGTAGTCAGCTTAAGATCAGAAAACCACTGCTGCATTATTTGAGATACGCTATATGCAAATATATTATCTCGTGCTTTCATCGGTATTACCTCTTACTTGTTTTGCATCGTCAAAAGAAACTTCTGTAACGCTGGATCAAGAATGCGAATCATGCCCGTTTTATCTTTAAAAAGATAATCTCCAATAGTAACTTATTGACCGCCTGACGAACACTGGTTTCAGGCAAGCCAATATTTAAGGTATTCTGTGTTTCGCAGCATTAATTATTTGACCCAGATGTTTTTTCCACAAGTTTTAGCGGAACACCCATCGGCGTCGCTTTGATATATTTACAATGTTCAGGACGGATGCGCTTGGCTTTATCCAAATTTATCTATAGTCTTGAGTGAGGATGGCGTTGCACTTTCTGTTTGTTCATTTTTAATTTTCTTTTGCTTCCGATCTTTTTTATTAACGCTTTTAAACATTTTTACACTTGCGCCTGTCGCAATAGCACCACCACCTATCGACAAGCCGGCAGCGACTTTTAACATCGCTATGCCTTTATAGAAAGCTAAAACTGATAGCGGTCCCAATACGCCATGCGATGCCACCAGCGACGTAATACCAATAGCAATTAACGCAACACCCCCCATGCCAACTGCGATGCTGCTGGTTAAAGCAATTTTGCTGCTGGATAATTTGGGTAAAGTAAATGAATAGCGCTCAGATTGCTTTTTTTGGCCACACCGTGTTTTTTTTACAGCACGATATTGCCGTGTTTTTTCCTCATCCGCAATCGTCTGCGCACTTAATCCGTGAGTTTGTAATGCCTTGGGATGATTTGAAATGAACTGTGACGCTTTTGGATTGCTTGCCAGTTTAGCTGCTTGTGTTAAAGCGTCTGATGTGATATTGGCTGTCGTTATAGCTATGCTTATGCCATATCCCTTGTTTCCCTTTGCAATATTAAGCGTAGGTGTAAAAGAAATCTTTGGATGATGCAAAAGGTTATGCAATATTTGTCCGGACATCACAGCATTACTTCCTTTGCCGCTCATATCAACTACAAGCCCAAGGGCGCCATAAGTAGCATCTGAATCAGTTGTTATTTTTTCTCTGAGGCTATTGCCATCTGTCTCGTTCAACCCGTAACTTGCGCTTACAACAGCTTTTAACACATCCGGACTCGTTGCCTGTTCCCATACTTTTTCTAAAACACTAAGATTCGCATGGTTATGCTCCGCAATTTTTTCCAATACATCGTTATCATTTTCGTGTTGCGCCATGCCGATTTCACTTAGTATTTTTTCTAAATCCGAAGACGATTTGGCTTGAGTCACACGATCAATGAAAATATCCTTTCTTTTTTGCTCAGCCGCTTCTTTTGCATCAGCTGCCACCACCTTCATCGCTTTTTCTTTAGCCCGTTTTTCTTCTGCTTGCTCAGCCTGATATTTTTCTTGTTTTCTTTTAAATTTTGCTTGCTCTTCTGTAGCTTTTTTTGCTGCCTTTGTCTTCAAAAGCGAATCTTGTATGGCGCAGTTATAGTCGAATTTTTTGTTTGCATTACTCAATACTTGATAAGCATCGGTTACTTTACGAAACAATTCACCGCCTGTTCCCGTCTTATCAGGATGTGTTTTTATCGTCAGTGCACGGTACGCTCTTCTGATCGTTGCATCATCCGCATCTGTCGAAATATTGAGAAGTTCATAATAAGAAATGCTACCAACTTCACCTACTCTGATGTGATCCTCACCAGCATCGGAAATTTCTGGTAGCACATTCACCAGCATTTCAATTTCGAATGTCTTAATATCTGCATCTTTAAAACTTTCCCCTTGTGACATTGCGTGAATTTTGTCTAATAACCGTTGTGCTTCTGTTGGCATAATTTTCTACCTTTTCTACTAATACCCTCTGTTTAGTATAGGCGATGCAAATTAAGAAAATATTAAATTATAAAATATAAATTTGTGTTTATAATTATAGAAATACGCGTATTTTTAAGATAATGCATTTACCGCTTGTAATAAATTATCAAAAATAAGTACATCATGATGAAAAGCGCTTAAATTTTTAGCAGTCAATTCACCGTGACCTGTTTTCACTAAAATCAGTTGACACCCCATGTTTGCTCCTGCTTCTAAATCGCGTAAATTGTCGCCAATCAGAATTGTATCTGCAGGATTTATTTTGAAATCTTTAAAAATTTCTTTTAATAAACCTGTTTTGGGTTTTCGACAATCGCAATAATCATTGGGTGTATGTGGGCAATAATAAATTTTATTTATTTTTCCACCCGATTTTTCAACTTCATTCAACATTTTTTGATGGATTTTTTTTAACATTGCATCTGAAAAAAGTTTTCTGCCCACGCCGGATTGATTGGTTGCAACCGCAATTTGATGGCCAGCTTGAGTGAGCATCGCAATCGCCTTAAGACTGCCTGGAATAGCGTGCCATTCATCGGGCGATTTAATATAATCTTCTGATTCAAAATTGATAACACCGTCACGATCTAAAATAAATAGCATAAATTATCCAAATATGATTTTCCCAACAATGAGCTGCGCCTGATGGCCATGTATAAAATCAGCAGCAGAGATTTGTTTTTTTCCAGGTAGTTGAATCGACTTAATTCCTAATGTGCCATTGCCTGTTGCAATATGCAAATAATTTTTATCAATAGAAACCAAAGTGCCGGGTACACCATTTTGTTTTTCATTTAAAACAAATGATTCAAAAATGCGAAGCGATTGATTTTGAAAATATGTTGTGCAAATAGGCCATGGATTAAAAGCGCGAATTTGATTGTGAATTTCTGTGGCTGATTTTTTCCAATGAATTATCGCTTCTGATTTTTCAATTTTATTGGCATAAGTTGCTTCGTTATTATTTTGTCGCATTGGTTTTATTTTTGTTTCTTCCAGTAAGTTTAATGTTTTTAATAATAATGTCGCGCCTAATTCGCTTAAAACATGATGTATTGTGCCGCTGGTTTCGTGATCATTCAATGTGATGCTTTCTTGTAATAAAATATCACCCGCATCCATTTTTTCGTTTAATTGCATAATGGTGACACCTGTTTTTGTATCGCCAGCCTCAATAGCGCGTTGAATAGGAGCTGCGCCACGCCATTTTGGTAATAATGATGGATGAATATTAATACAGCCAAATCGCGGAATATTTAAAACTGTTTTGGGCAAAATCATACCGTATGCGACAACGATGATGATGTCGGGATTGAGTTGCATTATTGTTTTTTGGGCCGCTACATCTTTTAACGTAGTGGGTTGATCAATTTTAATATTATTTTCTTGGGCTAGCTGTTTTATAGGTGACACGCATAATTTTTGGCCACGCCCTGCGGGTCGGTCCGGTTGCGTTAATACAGTTAGTATTTGATGATCGCTGTCGAGTAATTTTTTTAAAGCAGGTACAGCAAACTCTGGCGTTCCAGCGAATATTATTTTAAACGACATGTTTTCCCCTTAAAAACACAGTATTGCCTTATTTTAAATTATCAATAATATCATCACATGCAAAAACTAAATACAGAATTAATCTATTGGTTGCAGCTTGCGCATGCGCCGTTGATTGGTATGAAAACAATTCGAAAATTATTGAATGAATTTAAAACAATAGACAATATTTGCCGTGCTAGTAAATCTGATTTACGTTTTTTGAGATTAAATGAAGCGCAGATTTACGCTATTAAAAATGCAGATGAGCAATTATTAATAACAACAGAAAAATGGTTAACTCAACATGATAAAAACTGTATTATCAACTTTACAAATCAAAATTATCCTAAACTATTATCTGAGATTTCAAGTTTGCCGCCTATTTTGTATATTTCGGGCGATGTTAATTTATTATCTGCAACACAGATTGCGATAGTCGGTAGTCGCAATCCATCACCAACTGGAATCGATATTGCCAAACAATTTGCATTTGAATTAGCGAAACAGAATATTTGCATTACCAGTGGCTTGGCATTGGGAATTGATACAGCTTGTCACGAGGGTGCATTACAAGCGAATGGAAAAACAATTGCTGTTTTAGGCAATGGGTTGTGTTATGTATATCCTAAGAAAAATAATGCGTTGGCAGAAAAAATTATTGAAAATGGTTGTTTGGTTTCTGAGTGGCCATTGAATATGCCGCCTAAAGCAGAAAACTTTCCTAGAAGAAATCGCATTATTAGTGGGTTATCATTGGGAACATTGGTAATCGAAGCGGCGCTAAAAAGCGGTTCTTTAATTACCGCGCATTATGCAATTGCGCAAAACCGTGAGGTATTTGCTTTACCGGGTTCTGTGCGTAATCCTCTGTCAACCGGATGCCATGCTTTAATTCAACAGGGTGCGAAATGTGTAGTTTCAGCTGAAGATGTGCTGGATGAGCTAAAACCATTTTTAACGATGAGCGACCATAAAAATTCATCAGAAAATACTTTAAATTCATCGAGTTTCAAAAATTTTATACTTGATCATGAGCAACAGCTGGTGTTAGCCTGTATCGAGAGCGACGTGACAAGTGTTGACCAAATTTGCGAACACAGTAAACTATCAGCGCAATCGGTCATGGCGCATTTATTGATTTTAGAATTGCATGGTTATATTCGATCGCAATTAAATGGTTATATTAAAATATGAATGAACAAAGTGTATTAAATGTATTGATGTATTTGTTTCACAATCATATGACAAAGCATGATCGACTGAATTTGCACGATTCAAAAATTATTGCCGAATTGAAATCCGCTGGATTTCATGCGCATAGCATTGGAAGAGCATTTCGTTGGTTGGGTAATTTAATTGATTTAAGCGATCATTTGCCAAAAGCATCTTCACACTCATTTCGTATCTTTAGCGAAGATGAATTAAATTTAATGAGCGATGATTGCCGAGGTTTTGTTATATCACTGGAGTCTCAGGGCATTCTAACGCCAATGACACGTGAAATTGTGATTCATCAAATAATGGAATTAATACACGAAGGAATTGATTTGCCTTTAATGAAATGGGTAACGTTCATGGTTTTATTTAATATACCAAACTGTGATGAAGCATTAAAACACATGGATTTGTTGGTGAATGCAGATACCTACGACACAGTGCATTAAAATGGATTTAAATTAGTTATGTCTAAATATCTTGTTATCGTTGAATCTCCCGCCAAAGCCAAAACAATCAAAAAGTATTTGGGAAAAGATTATGAAGTCATGGCGTCTTACGGTCATGTGCGTGATCTTGTGCCAAAAGAAGGCGCAGTGGATCCCAATAATGATTTTCAGATGAAATACCAACTGATTGAAAAAAACGAAAAACATGTTGATGCAATTCGAAAAGCGTTAGCAAAATGCGATGGTTTATATCTCGCTCCCGATCCAGACCGCGAAGGAGAAGCGATTGCTTGGCATATCGAACAAATTTTAAAAGAAAAAAAAGGTCTGAAAGATAAAAAAGTGGAACGCATTGCGTTTCATCAAATTACCAAAAAAGCAATTCAAGATGCTATTGCACATCCACGTAAAATTTCTATGGATTTAGTGAATGCACAGCAAGCGCGTCGTGCATTGGATTATTTAGTAGGCTTTAATTTATCTCCTTTGTTATGGCGAAAAGTAAGACCAGGTTTATCAGCTGGCCGCGTACAAAGCCCTGCGTTGCGGTTAATTGTTGAGCGTGAGTTAGAAATTGAAAAATTTCTTTCTCAAGAATATTGGACTATTCACGCAAAATTATCTGAAAAAGAATCAATGATTCAGACGCGTCTCACGCATTTTAAAGATGAAAAAATAGAGCAATTTACAATTCAGGATAGTAAGACAGCCAATCAGATTTGCGACCATCTCATCAGTAAATCAAATGGAAAATGCGTTGTTAGTAAAATTACAAAAAAAGAACGCAAGCGAAATCCAGCAGCGCCGTTTACTACATCAACATTGCAACAAGAAGCCGCGCGAAAATTAGGATTTTCCGCGCAACGCACGATGCAAATCGCGCAACAGTTATACGAAGGTATCGATATTGGCGAAGAAGGCTCGATTGGTTTAATTACTTATATGCGTACTGATTCTGTCACGCTTGCGCAAGAAGCTGTTACAGAAATTCGCGAAGCAATTGCCGCTCGATTTGGAAAAGAATTTGTACCGAGCGAACCACAAATTTATAAAACGAAATCCAAAAATGCACAAGAAGCGCATGAAGCAGTTCGTCCTACCGCAGTCACGCGACATCCCAGTGACATCAAATCTTTTTTAACGCCAGAGCAATTTAAATTGTACGATTTAATCTGGAAGCGATCCGTTGCGTCACAAATGATTGAAGCAACAATGCATACGGTTGCAGTTGATTTTGAAATTGCAGATAGTATTTTTCGTGCTAACGGATCAGTCATTGTGAATCCAGGATTTATATCTGTTTATCAGGAAGACTATGACGACAAAAAAATATCTGATGAAGAAGCGGAGGGTGTGTTACCTGCATTTGAAGAAGGGCAGATCGTTCCAATTGAGTCTATCGTGGGCGAACAGCATTTTACTGAGCCGCCGCCGCGATTTGGCGAAGCAAGTTTGGTGAAAGCATTGGAAGAGTTTGGTATTGGTCGTCCGTCAACTTACGCCTCCATTATTGCTACTTTAAAAAATCGCGAATATGTGGATATGGATCAAAAGCGATTTAAACCAACTGATGTGGGCCGTGTTGTAAATTATTTTTTAACAACTTATTTTACACAATATGTTGATTATGATTTTACAGCAAAATTAGAAAACGAACTGGATTCTATTGCAAATGGTGAAGTTGCTTGGATTCCTATTTTAAAAGAATTTTGGTCTCCTTTTAGTGAGCGTGTTGAAGATGTGAAAAAAAATGTGCAACGCAGTGATGTAACGCAAGAAAAAATAGAGGAACTTTGTCCAAAATGCAAAAAGCAATTATCCATTCGTCTTGGTAAGCGCGGTAGATTTATTGGCTGCACCGCTTATCCAGAATGTGACTACACGCGAAATTTAGCGGGGGATGACCAAAAAGATCAAGAAATTATTGAAGGTCGCGTCTGTTCAGATTGTGGATCAACACTGGTTGTGCGTTATGGTAAATATGGAAAATTTATCGGATGCAGCAATTATCCTAAATGTAAATTTATTGAACCACTTGAAAAACCAGAAGATACAAAAGTCGCATGCCCAAAATGTCATCAAGGCCATATTTTAAAACGCAAATCACGTCGCGGTAAGATTTTTTATTCATGCTCGCGATATCCTGACTGTGATTATGCGTTATGGAATCCACCTATCGCAGAAGCTTGCCCAGAATGCCATTGGCCTATTATGATGATTAAAACAACAAAAGCAAAAGGCGAAGAGAAAATATGCCCTCAAAAAGCATGTGGCTATACGGAATTGTTGCCGCACAAGGAAAATTAGGATGAGTTGTTTTCATGATCAAAATTATCAAATCAAATGAATTGGATATTGCTGTTGAAAATTTAAGAGCAGGAAAAATTATCGCTTATCCAACAGAGGCGGTATTTGGTTTAGGGTGTGATCCTGATAATGTTGATGCTGTTTCTCGTATTTTACAAATTAAGCATCGCGCATTGGACAAAGGATTTATTTTAATTGCTGCAAATTGGGAGCAGCTAGAGCCATTGATATTGTATATTCAGCCCAAACAACTGACGCGTGTTTTTGAAACGTGGCCCGGTCCTACGACTTGGGTTTTTCCTGCAACCGATCAGGTGCCTTATTGGGTGCGTGGTAATCACAATAATGTTGCAGTCAGAATTACAGCACATCCTATCGCAAAAATATTGTGCGAGAAATTTGGGCGCCCCATTATTTCTACCAGCTGCAATAAAAGTGGAGATCCGGCTGCACGCGATATTCGTACAATTGAATTAACCCTGGGTAATACAGTGGATTTTGTTATCGATGAACCATTGGGTGGCCGTCTACGACCCACTGAAATTCGCGATGCTTTGACCGGTGAAGTGATTCGAGAATGATTTTAAATCAATTTAATCAATATGTTGAATTAAATCACTCAAAGTATGCAACTGTTCAAATTCTGCTATACTCAAAATATGAACACTTACATCATTGGTGACGTGCAGGGTTGTTATGACTCTTTGATGGCCCTGCTTGACGCAGTAAAATTTAATCCAGAAGAGGATCGTCTGGGGTTTGTAGGCGATCTGGTGAATTGTGGGCCAAAATCATTGGAAACACTTCGCTTTATTAAACAACTGAAAGACCCTATTGTCGTGCTTGGTAATCACGATTTGCGTCTTTTAGCCACCGCTTTTTGTTTAAACGCGACTCAAGACCCTATGTCAGATACATTGACTGAAATTTTACACGCACCAGATTATGGCGAATTAATTCACTGGCTTTTAAAGCAATCGCTGATGTATTGGGATAAAGTGCAAAATTTTGTATTAATTCACGCAGGCATACCACCCATCTGGTCGATCGAAGTCACTTATCAGTATGCTGAAAACGTGATGCAAATGATGCGCGCCAATCCCGTTCAGTTTTTTGAAAATATATATGGCAATGAACCCGTATTATTTCGAGAAGATTTATCAAAATGGGATCAAGTGAAATACATATTGAATGCACTTACGCGAATGCGATTTTGTAATCAAAACGGACACTTAGATTTAAAAAATAAAACAGATTTTTCCATTGATCCAGAATATCGACCATGGTTTCATTGGATTGATCCAATAATGGATTTATTTTTTGGACACTGGGCTTCGTTAGATTCTGCGCAGTGTCGGCATCCAAAAATTCATGCATTAGATACAGGTTGTGTTTGGGCGGGCGAATTATCAGCCAAACGCGTTGAAGATAAGCAGGCGTTTTCAATTCACGCCCAAGAAGATATTTACGCTTTTTGAATTAAATTCAAATCGCATCCGTTGCTTTTTTTAGCCATTCGCGCGCATCGCTTGTCAAATCATTTTTTAATAAATTATAAATGTAAGCATGATATTCGTTTATATATCGTATTTCATCGACAGTTAACAGGGTGGGCTCAATTAAATTTTTCGCATAAGGCACAACCGTTAAATCAATTAATTGATAAAATGGGCTGCGATCCGTTGGGCTTTTTTCTGCAAAAACCACTTCAATTATTTCGCATACATTTTCAATGCGAATGCCATATTGATTTTTAAAATACAGCCCAGGCTCATTACTGACTATCATGCCAGGTTGCAGTGGCACACCAGATGCGCCATACCCAATGCGTTGTGGACCTTCATGTACGCATAAATAAGCTCCAACGCCATGACCTGTTCCATGCCCAAAATCCATCGCATGCTGCCATAATGGTGCGCGCGCTAACGTATTGATATGTTCGCCGCACGCACCCGCTGGAAAAGGTGTGTGTCGCAATGCTAAATGACCTTTTAAAACTAATGTAAAATTTTTCTTTTGTTCTTGCGTTGGTTTTCCCAAATGAATAACGCGAGTGATATCGGTCGTGCCTTCAAAATATTGCCCACCCGAATCTATTAATAATACATTGCTATCATCTATTTTATACTTGTCTTTTTCGTTAGCTTGATAATGTATGATTGCGCCATGATCTGCAAAACCACAAATAGTTGGAAAGCTTAAATTTTTGCAACGCGGATTGTCGCGACGCAATGCTTCCAATTTATCTGCCACTGAAATTTCATCAACACCTTGTTTCCAATTATTTTCTAGCCAGCAAAAAAACTTTATCATCGCAATTGCATCTAAGCGATGCGCTTCGCGAGAACCGGCTAGTTCAGTTTTATTTTTAATTGCTTTCATCATCGCAATCGGTGTTTTTTTTTCAATCAAAAATGCTGAAATTAATTGTGAAGCAATCCAAAAACTAGTGGTGTCAGGATCTACCCAGGCTGTGCCCGATATATTTTTTAACGCATGTTCAAAAGCATCATAAGATTTTAACTCAATATTTTGATTTGCAAAATAAGGAAAATCTTTTTCTGATACGCGATCTAATTTTGTAAACAGAGTGGCATGATTGATTGTTATAATCGCATAACTGATCACCAATGGATTATACGGAATATCATCGCCACGAATATTAAAAATCCAGGCAATTTCATCAAGCTGTGACAAGATAACTGTATCGGCACCTATTTTTTTCATTTGTTCGCGCAGATTTTTTAATTTGTGATCGGTAGATAATCCCGTGTATTGCTCATCTAAAATAATGATTTTTTCCAATTTGAGCGGGGGGCGATTTTCCCAAATCCAATCTACTAAATTTTCAGAAACAGGCGTTAATTCACCATGTATTTTTGCTAACGCATCTTCCCAGCGACGTTTTTCAGTGATGCTTAATAATTTTGGATCAAATCCGATGGTAGCGTTAAAAACATTGTCACTTAGCCAATGAACGATGGGTGCAGTGACGCCTTGAATTTGTTTCATCAATTCAAAATCAGTAAAATTCAATTGTTTTTCTGCTTGTAAATAATATCTTGGATCCGTCCATAGAAAAGCTTTTTCCATGCCAATGAACGCTTCGCCATAAGAACCTGTAAAATCAGTCAGCCATGCGCGACGCTCCCAATGCGGCGGAACGTATTCGTTATTATGCGCATCGCGAGTTGGTACATAATAATAATCAAGATTTTTTTCACGCATGAATTGACGTAATTTTTTAAGTTTTTCTGACATGTTACATCCTTAAATTAATATATTCTAATCCAAAAATGAGATTGAAATCGAACTAGAGCTGGCACTATATCTTATATGGTTTTTTTGTGTATACAACTCTAACTGATGATAATTTTTATGCAAATATATGGCAGGTCGTTATGGCGCTACCCCAACCATTTTATGCTATCATACCGGCCATGCAAAAAAACCACCTTAAAACAAATATTGTTATCGCAGGCGCAGGTTTAGTGGGTATAAGCTTCGCGCTTTGCATGCAACCAAAAAATTGCACTATTACGATTCTTGAAACGCACTTACCTAATATTTTGACTCAAACCAAAACAGATTCAAGACCCATTTCACTTTCTTATGGCAGCCATATGATTTTAAAGCAACTCGGAATATGGGATGAACTGGCGCAATGTGCTTGCCCCATTTTATCTGTACATGTTTCCGAAATGGGTAAATTAGGCGTGACGCAATTTTATGCAGCAGAGCAACAAGTATCAGCGCTGGGTTTTGTAGTTCCGTTTGAAAAATTACAATTGGCTTTGTATCAAAAATTATTTTCACAAAAAAATATTCAACTGATTTCAATTCAATCAATTGATGCAATCAATTATGATCACGCGTGTACTGATATCGCAATCAAAACAAGCGAAGGCGAAAAAAAACTATCAACAGAATTGTTGATTGCGTCAGATGGCAGTAACTCGACTTGTCGTGCGTTATTAAATATTAAAACAATTGAAAAAAATTGTGGTGATCAAGCAATGATTTATCATTTAGATTTGTCAGAAGAGCATGGCGCAACAGCTTATGAGCGATTTACTCAATTTGGTGTTTTAGCTATTTTGCCCCTATTTAATAAGAAAAAAGCGCAATTGGTTTGGACGATTTCTCATCGTCAAATGATTCAAATCAACAGTTGGGATGACAATAAAATTTTATTATTTTTACAAAATGCATTTGAAGGGCGATTATCCATTACGCATATTAAAAAAAATAATATGCTGCCATTGCAAACCAGTATTGCCGAAACACAAATAAAACCAGGCGCTGTATTACTTGGCAATGCTGCACACACAATTTATCCTGTTGCGGCACAAGGATTTAATTTAGGATTACGCGATGCATTGACTTTAAGCAAAATATTAAATCATTCAGAAAAATTAAATGATTTTTCTCTGCTGCAAGAATACGAAAAAACAGTACGCGATTACCAAGAGGTGATTTACAAAATAACGAATCGATTGATCGGGTTTTTTGAATTGAATTTACCCTGCTTTGGCCATTTTCGAGGATTAGGGTTATTGGGCTTGGATTTAATTTCTCCACTTAAAAATCAATTAGCAAGAAGAGCGATGGGGATATGATTGTCATTATCGGTGGTGGAATAATTGGTTTGACCATGGCAAAATTACTAGCTAAAGAAAATTTTCAAGTAACGATTGTTGAGTCACATTTTCCTGAATTATATTGGCAAGATTTAACAGCACGTGTTTCTGCCATTCATTTAAAATCAATGCAATTATTTGAATATTTGAATATACCTATTCCTGCACAGTCAAAAAGTCCGCTCATCAAAATGCATATTTGGGATTATGCCGGTTCTGAAATCAATTTCGATAGCAACGCGATTAATAAGCCTGAAATGGGATTTATTATTGAAAATAGAGCTATGATCAAATCATTATGGCAATCGTTAGAATTAGAAAAAAATGTCACTATTTTATGTCCAGCTCAAGCAAAAAAAATAATAATTCAAGATAATAAGATACAGTTGATTTTAAATGATCATAAAAGCATTGAAGCGGATTTGATCATTGGTGCGGATGGTGCGCACTCATGGGTGAGAAATCAAATGCCTGTCAAATTAATTGAGCGAGCTTACAATCAAAAAGCAATTATTACTGTGATGCAATCCGAAAAACCACATCATCATACAGCTTATCAGAAATTTTTAACATCAGGGCCAATCGCATTATTACCGCTTGATGAAAAAAATTTATCTGCATTAGTTTGGTCTGCCGATCATTCAATTTCTGATACGTTTTTTTTGGCATTAGAAAATATTTTTAATCAAACAGTATCTGAAAATTTTGATTATAAGCTAGGTGCATTACAAGCTGTTGCGCCACGCCAACAATTTGAATTAATCATGCGACATGTTGATCATTATGTTTCAGAAAAAATAGCGTTAATTGGCGATGCTGCACATACTATTCATCCATTAGCGGGGCAAGGTGTGAATCTAGGTTTAATGGATGCGGCTTGTTTAACGCAAGTGTTAACAGATGCACGCGCCCAGAAAAAAATAATAGGTGATTTACGTGTTCTTCGAAAATACGCACGTTGGCGACGAGCTGATAATGCTGTGATGATATTTACAATGAAGCATTTAAAAGATATTTTTTCGGATCATTCTGTGATGTTTAGTTATTTTCGTGGATTTTCAGTGAACGCAATTGATCGATGTAGCGTGATGAAGAATTATATAATGAAAATAGCGATGGGTGAGTCTCGTGATTTGCCTAAATTCTTGGAGAATTGATATGAGCAGTCAGGCCAGCCCTATGGGCGGTAGAGCTTATTAGGTTTTCTCTATTTAACCCGTTAATTTACTGGTGGCTATGAGTGGACTCGAACCACTGACCCCAGCATTATGAATGCCGTGCTCTAACCAGCTGAGCTACATAGCCGTTTTGAGTAAAATGAAAGTCGAAATTTTGGCGATTTCAGGCGGGGATGTCAAGGATTCTGTGATATTCTGTTCGTTTTAATTTATTTTGGCGTGGAAAATGATACTGAAACAGTTTGGTTCAATTTACTTAATTTTGGGAACTTGTATCGCAGCTGGTATGCTCGGATTGCCAATTGTGACGGCGCAATATCATTTCGCATTAACAGCAATCATGATTTTTTGTGCTTGGCTAATGATGTCAATTGGCGCATGGTGTTTATTACAAGTGAATATGCAGATGCCGCGTCATGCTAATTTTATCAGCATGTCTGAAGCGACTTTGGGAAAAACGGTCAAAATTATTACCTGGTTTGTTTATTTGATGTTGCTGTATAGTTTGAGTTGCGCTTATTTAGCAGCTAGCGGCGATTTGTTGCATACTCTTATTTTGGACATCAAGCTTTTTATTCCGCGTGCGCTTGCAACCTGTTTGGCAGCGTTGATTTTGGGTTATATTGTTTATTTAGGCATTCGTTCTGTTGATTTAACGAATCGTTTTTTAATGAGTGTTAAATTTATCATTGCCATATTGCTTATTGGTTCTGTTTTGCCGTTTTCGCATTTTCATACATTATCAAAAGGCAATTGGAATTTTTCGCACAATGTTTTTTTAGTCGTGATTACTTCATTTGGTTACGCATCAATTTTGCCCAGTATTCGAGATTATTTGGATAACAATAAAAAACAATTAACGCGCGTGATTTTTTTAGGCAGCATCATTCCGATGATTTTATATTTTATTTGGGTGTCTGTGATTCAAAGCGCATTGCCACGCTTTGGCACACATGGTTTGGATGCAATGAATAATTCTCCCAATACTATTTCATTACTAATGTCTGAAATGGCGGCGTTGACGCATCATGTGATCATTAAATCTATTAGCATTACTTTTATCTCCATTTGTTCTATTACTGGATTTTTAAGTGTCGCAACATCTTTAGTGGACGTGCTGACAGATGGTTTAAAGCAAAAAAAACATGGATCGCATCGTATTTGGATTGCGTTGTTAGCATTTTTACCACCCGTTTTAGTTGTGATTTTTGATCCTGCTATTTTTATCCGTGCACTAATCTATGCTGGATATTGTTGTATATATATTTTAGTTATATTGCCAATCGGAATGTATATTTCAAAACGACTGTCTTCTCATTGATACGACAAGCTTTGTTATGTTAAATTTAAACTCAATGGTTAGCCAAGGAAGGAGATACTTTATGCAATTCGTTAAAAAAATTACAGCGACATTACTTACCGCAACTGCATTATCTTTTATTGCCACGCATTCCGCTAATGCTTGCACGGATTTTCGTTTGATTGCAAAAGATGGCACTGTGATGGTTACGCGCACCATGGAATTCGGAACGCCAATGAACTCTAATCTGATGAGCACGCCAGAAGATACGGTATTTCAAAATACAGCACCAGATGGAAAACCTGGGTTGTCGTGGAAAGCAAAATACGGCTATGTTTATTTAGATGGCATGGGTATTGCTACTGCAATTGATGGTATGAATGAAGTTGGTTTATCTGCTGAAGGATTGCTTTTTCCAACTGAAGCGGGTTATCAAACTGTGACGCCCGGGTCGGAGAAAAGCGCTGTGTCTTATAGGCAACTGAATGATTGGATTTTAGGTAATTTTAAAACGGTTCAAGAAGTGAAAGCGGCTTTACCTGCTATTCAGGTATATGCAGAAAAAATACCGGGTTTTGGAAATATGATTTTTCCATTGCATATCATGGTAAATGACGCGAGCGGAAAAAGCTTAGTGATCGAGTATGTCGATGGAAAATTACATACCTATGATTCTGTTGGTGTCATGACGAATTCACCCACGTATGATTGGCATGTGACTAACTTGCGCAATTATTTGAATTTGTCGCCAGTTGTGCCCGAACCTGTGACAGCAGGTAATATTGTTTTTGCTGCAACGGGACAAGGTACGGGGATGGTTGGATTACCAGGCGATGCGAGCCCCCCATCTCGTTTTGTAAAAATTGCGTTGTTATTGAATGCGGCGACACCGGTAGAAAACGCATCTGCTGAATTGATTTTAGCGCAACATATTATTAACAATGTTGATATTCCATTGGGTACAGTGCGTTCAGTGACGAATGGCGTAACTGAATATGATTCAACGCAGTGGACAATTTTTAAAGATTTAACGCATAAAAAAATCTATTTCAGAACATATAATAATACCGCTTTACGTTCTGTGTCATTAGATAAAATTGATCTTTCATCGCATGCGAAAATATTAAAAATGCCAATTGACAATAATACAAACTATACGCAAGATGTTACTAATACATTTTTAAACTCTGCTCAGATGCGGAATAATTAAAATATTTTAGTACCTGTTGCTCGAGGATTGCGAAGGCTCCCCGTCTGTTATGCCCTGAACAGAAGATTTTTTATCATCAAAATAATTTTTCATTACCGCCTCGAATGCACGATAAGAGCGTTGCTTTTTATTGCTAGAATTTGTAACGTGTTTCCATGCTTCACATAATTTTTCAGCATCATCTCCAGTTTGATTGAGTACGAAGTTTGTTTTAAAGAAACTGGGTCCAAAATCTTTCTTGCGTAATTCATTATATTTTTGGACGTATTCGCGATATAAATCTGATATTGTTATTTCAGTTGATTCTTGTCCATTTTCGAGCAATCTAATTTTAATCACAGTATTGCTCTTTATATCGCCCGATTCATTGGGAATAATTTCGTATTGAGCATTTGCATTTGCCTTTTTTCGCAACTTATTTTTATCATAATTTGCATAAGATGTAGAATTTTTAGCATCAGATAAAGCATTAACAATTGCGCTATCTGGATATCTGCTAGCACGAGATAGTATTGCGCACAACATATCAGAAAGTTTTGCATTAAAATCTTTTGGAGAATTATTTTCCTCAATTACATTAAGAATGGTGCAAATATTTTTCATAAACATTTGATCAAATTTAGATTGCGCATTCGTGATCTGATAATGCTCAAAAATTGTCAGTATAAAATCTCGTAAACCATTTTCTTTATCTTTAAAAGCAAAGGAAAAATCTATCTTGTAATGATTTATTTTTTTAAATAAAACGCATGAGACATCGGGATTTTCGATAAGATACTTCAATTCTTTTGAACCGCATGGCACATCGTCCAGGTTTAATGTTGGCAATATAGTTTTAGCAATATTAAGTTTTATAGCAAGCTTTAAAAGATATTGTTTTTTTTCTTTTTTTGTCAGTTTTTTTGCGCAGTTGTTATCTGAAAATAATTCGCAGTTTTTTATGATATCAAAAAAACGCTTTTTTTCTTCCTCTTCATCATTATAATTCATTCCCGCAAGTAATTTTTTTAATTGCCCATCCTTACAGTTGAATGACATCAGATTATAATCAGTGTTCAATGTATACTTTAGCGTTCCAAGTTTTGCGTATATTTTCTCATTGTGATCCGTGATGATAGGCGAGCTTTCTATTTTATAAAATGGCCTATTCTTTTGATCTACATGATCTACATGATAAGAACACTGCAGTTCGTTTGCGGCACAGGTCATAGAGTTTGACATAATAACAGTTTTAAAAGATATAGGCATTGCAGATATTGCAACACTTGTTATTAGTTGATTATACCGATCAAATAATATATTTATTTTTTCTTTATCAGCATCTTTGTCTAACTTCAAATTTAATCCAGTTTCTAGCCATTTTTTCAGAAGAGTGTCTTGAAACTGCATTGATATTGTATTTTTGTTTTTACCATACTTTTCTGAGAACCAATTCTGTAATTGCGTATTATGTGCGGTATTGAATTTTGTTTTTTTTGCTTCTGTTGCTTCTGTTGTTTGAATTACCTTTTTAAATTCTGTTTTTTCTTTCTCTGTCAGAGTTTGATCATTTAGTGATTCTATAAAAAAATCATCAGATTGATTACGTAAAAAATCATTGAACAGCAAAGCGCCCGCAAGAAAATCATTTCTAAAATTATCAATATGAAATGTTGAAGGTATGAAATTTTTTTTTAATTCTTCTAACGCGTTTTTCAAGTTGTCATTTATTTTTACCAATGTAAAATGCTCGCGTAATATTTCGACCGCTGTATCTTTGTTATCTGCCGGCCCTTTTTGATATTCGCTATACATCAGTTCGATTTGTGCTGCAGTATCTCCACACAATTTATCTAATTTTTTCTTAAAATTAGAAGTAATTGTTCTGTTTTTTATTATAGCGTAATATTTGGCAACTAAGTCAGCAGCATTCGCATTGATCGTCAATCTCATTGCCCCACCCTTTATGACATCAAAATAAAATAACACAAACTCATTGTATAGAATAAATCTTAAGAAAATATTAAAAAAATAATTAAAAAACAAATCATTAGTGAGTTATAATGAATTAATAATAAAGACAAAAAAATAATTTCGAACCAATGAGAGGCGCGTGTTACACTGCATGGTGTTATGAGACCATGAATTGAAACAACGTAATGAGCAAATCAACGCGAATATTATTGTATTGATAAAACAGGGATTATTGATCATGACGCAACAACTTCCTAAAACAATTGATCCTATTCACGCAGCAAAACAAGGCCTGATTTTATCAGGCCGGTTGCCTTTAAAAAAATTGCTTAGACTGTGCGCTATTCACAATCAACTGAATCAAGAAGCGTTGGTTGAAATGCGTTTTTTTCTTGATCCTGCTGGTTTGCACGTAATTCAGGGTGAAATAAAAACAATAGTTGAATTAGTATGTGAGCGTTGTAATCAACCTGTAGAATATCCATTGACGCTATCATTTTGTTTAAATCCCGTGTTATCCGAATATCAGTTGAGTCGCTTGCCTGAATCTTATGAACCGCTGATGATGCATGACACATTTGTAGAAATTGCTACGATTATTGAAGATGAAATTCTGTTGGGTTTACCCATGGTTGCAAAACATGAACAATGCCCAGTTAATTTGCCAAGCTATTTAAAATAGTCATTTAGGATTTTTATCATTTCAATAATAATATTAGCTGTTTTATTCTGCTGATCTTTTGATGGGTTAAATTCAGCGATTTCAGCGCCAATTAATTTTTTATTTTGCGCGATGAAATGAAGGTTTTGTAAAAAATCATTTGCGCGAATGCCATTTTTTTCTGTTGTTCCGGTGCCTGGCGCATCAAGAGGATCAATCGCATCAATATCAACACTCAACCCAAAGCCAATGGTGTTTTTATTCGCTATTTCGATGGATTGTAAAATCACTTTTTTTAATCCTAGCTCAGCAACTTCTTCCATATAAAAAATTTTTACATTTAATTTTTTTAACAATATTTCTTCTTCGGGTTCAAAGCTGCGAACACCAATTAAAACTAAATTTTCTGGTTTTATTTTTGGCTGAGAAGATAAAATACGCGTTAATGCTTTTTCGCCATGGCCTAGCAAGCAAGCGATCGGCATGCCGTGAATATTTTGCGTGAAAGATGTTTTGACTGTATGCGCATCCATGTGCGCATCTATCCAAATCAATCCCAATTCGCCTTGATTTTGAACTGCTGTTGCAGCACCGCTCCAGGTTCCAATGGCACAACTATGATCTCCGCCTAATGTAATAAAAAACTCTTTTTTTAAAACACATTGTTCTGTTGCTTGGGCCAATGCAGCGCACAATTGCGCAACATCTTTTAAAGCAGTCTGTTGATATGCTTGATGCGTTGTTTTTAAATCTGCTTGCCAACTTAAATCTGATATTCCCGCACGCATCAATAAATTTTTTAGAACAGTGGGTCCATCAGCGCAATGTGTATCTGCCGCAGCATTACCATAATTATAGGAATTAATGTTGATTTTCATCGAGCCATCATAGCAATTTTTAAATAGTTTTCCCAATGATAGTATTTGCCTATTTTTTAACCTAAAGTAGTCATTAGGTTTAGCCGAATGGAGTTCAGAATAAATGAAAAAAATACTAATCTTATTATCGTTGATTTTTGCGGTATCCAGCGTTCAAATTGCGGCGGATCCCGTATTGCCAGAGAACAATACCGCATTAATTAGTGGTAATTGTGTAGCAAAGTTTAAGATATTAGAATCAGAAAATTGCACCGTTACTTATACGGCAACAAATGGCATCACTGGAAAAATAAATGTGACAAATGTGCAGCCAAATTGCTGGTTTGTATTAGGATTTCCAACGAGTAGCGCATGGAAAGGTAAGCTTGCTGCCGCTGGATTTAAAGCGATTAAGCAAAATGGCCAGATTGTTTTTCAGTTGATCGCAGGTAATTATATTTTTCACATCAGACCTTTTATTACGAGCAACTCCGTGAATTGCACAACTGCACCCAATGAACAATGCAGCATAAATTTTCGATGGAAGCCATTTCAGGGGTCGGCAACTTGTGATGAATTTTTGCAATCTTATGAAGCACCATCCACATAAAAATATGTTAGACTGGCCTAAAATAAAATTGTCGATTCTTGAGAGATGATCCATTGTCAAATCGTTTTACCGGATGGCTGCGTCGCAACGCTCACCATATTGAATCTGAAGCGCATGTGATTGTGCCGCGTGCAAACCATTCTATTTCTCGCGCAGCGATTAGTCCCAATGCATTGAAAGTATTATATCGCTTAAAAGAAGAGGGTTACGATGCATTGTTGGTGGGTGGTGGTGTACGCGATATTTTACTTGGGCGCTTACCAAAAGATTTTGATGTGGCAACCAATGCGCATCCCGAAAAAATTAGAAAAATTTTTCGTAACAGTCGCATTATTGGCAGACGTTTTCGATTGGTGCATGTTTTTTTTCCGGATGAAATAATAGAAGTCTCTACTTTTCGTGCCAATACAACAGAAGACACGGATGAGGTTCGCTCAAATCAAACCAAGATGATCGCTTCGGATAATACTTTTGGCACAATCGAAGAAGATGCTTGGCGTCGTGATTTTACGGTAAATGCACTATATTACAACATCAATGATTTTAGCGTTGTTGATTATACGCAGGGGTTGCCTGATTTATCTAAAAAATTGATTCGTATTATTGGTGACCCCAGTCAGCGTTATCACGAAGATCCAGTGCGATTATTGCGTGCATTAAGATTTGCTGCAAAATTAAATTTTAATTTAGAAGAAAAAACGCAATCAGCGCTATTAAAATTACCACATTTACTACAACATGTTCCCGCATCACGTTTGTTTGACGAAATACTGAAATTATTTTTTGATGGCAATGCGCGAGTAACTTATTTGAAATTGCAAGAATATGGTTATTTTCATGTATTATTTCCTAGTGTCGCTCGTATTATTTCAGCACATAACAATAAAATTTCCGAAAAATTTATTGCACTTGCTATGAGCACAACAGATGAACGTTTTTTATCAGGTCAGAGCGTTAACCCTGCTTTTTTGTTGGCTGTAATGTTGTGGCCTGTTTTATCGAATGAATTTATTCACATTAAAAATAAAAAAACAAAATTTTATTCTCGATTGCATCATCTGATTGACGAAGTCATTTTAACTCAGGTTAAAGTCATCATGATTCCTAAGCGTATGCAATTTATTATGCGTGATATTTGGATTTTGCAATTTTACTTAGAAGCACAACGTCCAAGTCGTATTGAATCTGTTTTTCAGCATCGCTATTTTCGTGCTGCAATTGATTTTATGGAATTGAGAGTGCAATCTGGTGAAATATTTCCTGAAAAATTTAATTGGTGGCATACTTTTCAATATGCCGAACGTAACGCACAACAAAAAATGATTGAAGAATTATGCATGTCATAGCTTATATTGGATTGGGTAGTAATTTAAATCACCCTATGAAACAAATTCAAATTGCACTCGAGCATATCAAGCAATTACCCAAAACGCGCCTCTTAAATTTATCAAGCTTATATGAAACCAAGCCAATAGGGCCTCAAAACCAACCGGATTTTATTAATCAAGTTGTTGCAATCAAAACAACTTTGACCGCTTTGGCTTTACTGAAAGCTTTAAAATCAATTGAAAATACTATGGGCCGAATACACCTTGAGAAATGGGGGCCAAGAATAATAGATTGCGATATTTTGTTATATGGCGACGCTGTTATTAATAGCGATATGTTAACCGTGCCGCATGCTGGTTTAACAAAACGCGCATTTGTGCTATATCTTTTAAAAGAGATTGCGCCAGATTTGGTGTTGCCATCTGGACAAACCGTACAAAGTTTATTGCAGCGTTGTCCAAAAGTAGGTTTAAAACAAGTAGAATGTATCGTATGAAAAAAATTGCAATTTATCCTGGCACATTTGACCCCATTACCAATGGCCATGTCGATATTATTTTTCGAGCAGCGAATTTATTTGATGAAGTAATTGTTGGCATTGCAAACAGCGCTCGAAAACAAACCACATTTTCCTGGGAAGACAGATTATTTTTTTGTAAAGAAAGCTTTAAAGCAAATAAAAATATTCGCGTTGAAAAATTAACTGGCCTGTCAGTTGATTTTGCGAAACAGTATTCAGCGCAATATATTGTTCGTGGTATTCGAACAATTGATGATGTCAGTTACGAATTAGCAATGGCCGCTATGAATAAAAAACTATCACACAATCAAAAAATAGAAACTATTTTTTTACCCGCATCAGATGAAACAATTTACATTTCATCAACCATGATTCGTGAAATGATGAGTCTGAGTGGCGATATTTCCAGGTTTGTGCCAGAATGCGTTTCATTCTTTCTGAAAGAAAAATAAAATGGCTTTAAAGATTACCGAAGAATGTATCAATTGCGATATTTGTGAGCCAGAATGCCCAAATGACGCGATTTATCAAGGTACTGAAATATACGAAATTCATCCTGATTTGTGCACGGAATGTGTTGGTCATTTTGATGAACCGCAATGTCGCCAAGTTTGCCCTGTTGATTGCATTCCGCTAGCTTTTTATGAATCAAAAGAGACGCTTTTAGAAAAATATAAAAAAATCAATCGAAAATAATTGGCTATTCACGCACAGCCTTTTGGCAGTGCACCGTGTAAATTTATTATTTTGCAATTTTCTTTTGAATAAATTTAACGACCATACCGCATTTTCCCGTTTCAGGGTTATAAGCGCGTGGGTCAAATTTATTGCGTTCTAATTTTTCGGTATTGTGTTTATTTGACATGCTTGTTTTAAAGTAACCAGTTGGTTTACCCGCTTTATTTTTGCCTGTTGAGCGCAACTGAATTTTTTCGCGTGCACCTGCTTTTGCCATGATTAATTATCCTGTTTAATTTTTTCTAAAACAGCTTCGATACCCAATTTGTCAATTGTGCGAAGACCACGTGCCGATACATTGATCGTTATAAAACGCTCTTCGCTGGGCACCCATAAGCGACGTTTATGTAAATTAGGCAAAAAACGACGTTTTGATTTGTTTTTAGCGTGAGATACCGTGTGTCCCGTTTGAGGGCGTCTTTTGGTCACAGCGCAAACTTTTGTCATGATAATTCCTCGGATCGAACTTTTACAGAGACGAATTTATATCAGAACTATCGGCTTGATGCAACAGAATATTCACATATTGAACGCCGTGAGTAAACCCGGTAATCTTAAGCGCAAAAGTACAAAATGATAGGGAGTTTTGTTATGTTTCATGATATTCAGCTAAAAATTCTAGATTCACGCCTAGGAGAAAGCATTGCGTTACCCGAATACGCTACGCCAGGTTCAGCCGGATTGGATTTGCGCGCTTGCATTGATGAACCATTAACGATTCATCCCGGTGAAACTGTGCTGATTAACACAGGGTTAGCGATATACATTGATAATCCCACAATGGCAGCAACTATTCTGCCGCGTTCAGGTTTGGGTCATAAACACGGTATTGTGCTTGGTAATCTCATTGGATTGATTGATTCAGATTATCAAGGCCCATTGATGATTTCTTGCTGGAATCGAGGTGCTATTGCTTATTCAGTAGAACCGGGTGAGCGTATTGCGCAGCTTGTGATCGTGCCTGTTTTAAAAGCGCGATTTCAAGTTGTATCGGAGTTTCAGGCCTCACAAAGAGGCGAGGGTGGTTTTGGCAGTTCAGGACAAAAATAATGCGTTACACTCTCCCCAGTCAATTACCGATTGAATCATTTCGCGCTTACGATATTCGCGGTGAAGTTTCTGATCATGGTATTAATGAAAATGTTGCTTATGCAATCGGCTTAGCGATTGGTAGCGAAGCGTTAGCACTTTCTCAAATTAAAATTGCTATTGCATGCGATGCACGTTTAACGGGCATGTCTTTAAAAAAAGCACTTGCAGCAGGAATTATTGAGACGGGTTGTAATGTCATTGATATCGGTATTGGTCCAACACCGTTGATTTACTTTGCAACACATTTTTTAGATACAAAAACAGGCATGATGGTGACTGCAAGCCATAATCCTGCAAATCACAATGGTTTTAAAATTGTTTTAAACGGAAAAACATTAAATGCAGAAGGCATTCAAAATTTAATTCAACGTATCGAAAAGCGAGATTTTCTAAAAGGTAGCGGAAAAATTGTTTTAAAAAATATTATTCCCGATTATATCAATGCTGTTTGTAACGATTTACATTTAAATAAAAAAATGAAAGTAGTGATTGATGCAGGAAATGGCGCGGCGAGTGAAATTGCCCCCATTGTGTTTAAACAACTGGGTTGTGAAGTGATTGAATTATTTTGCAAATACGATGGAAATTTTCCGAATCATCATCCGGACCCCACCATTCCCAACAACTTAAAATTTTTGATTGACGCGGTTAAAAAAGAAAATGCAGACATTGGATTAGCATTTGATGGCGATGCAGATCGTTTGGGTATGGTGACAAATCAAGGTGAAATCATTTGGCCTGATCGTCAAATGTTACTGTATGTCAAAGATGTTTTAAAAAATCATCGGGGCGCACCGATTGTTTTTGATGTGAAATGTTCAGTGTTGGTGCCCAAGATTATTCTTGAAAATGGTGGAAAACCCATTATGTCACGTACCGGCCATTCATTATTAAAGGCAAGAATGCTCGAAGAAAATGCGCCGTTAGCAGGAGAAATGAGTGGTCACATTTTTTTTAAGGACAAATGGTTTGGTTTTGATGATGGGATTTATGTTGGTGCAAGATTGCTTGAAATTTTGTCTCGCGAAAAATCATCTGTGTCAGATATATTTAACGCACTTCCAAAAACAGTCAATACACCTGAATTAAAACTGCCGATGAACGAAGAAAAGAAAGTGGATTTTATGAAGCGGTTATTAGCAGAATCTGATTTTGATGATGCTAAAAAAATTACTCTGGATGGATTGCGCGTTGAATGGGATTTTGGTTGGGGATTAATTCGCCCATCCAATACTTCGCCATATTTAATTTTGCGTTTTGAAGCAGATACAGAGCAACATCTTGAAAAAATCAAAAAAATATTTCGCGCACAATTATTAAAACTTAATCAAGATTTAGAATTACCATTTTAATTGTTTGGCATGCAGTTATCCAATGCGCACATCTTTGACCACCCCCTTTTCAAGGTTTGAACAACCGGCTTGAATTTCATCATCAGACGAATCAGATGATGAATCAGAAGGCTCTGAATTACTTTGTTTTTTTAAAAACAGATGATTTGCAGTTATTTTTTTCTGTGAATAAATCATGTCGGCACCAATACCAGAAACTACAGCACCTGCCGTTAACCAAATACCGTATGCTACAATATGTTTACCCAATAAAATTCCTGCGACACTTAAAAAACTAGATGCGCCAAAACTTGCAGCAAGACCTGCTGCGCTAATGGCCATAATCGATAATCCAAGAATACCTAGTGCAGCACCTAAAGCAATGCGGCTGTATGACCTACTAAAGCTAAAATCTCTCCGATGAGCTATCACTGGTTTATTTTGCGTATAGCCAATTTGAACCTGGCGACTAAATGAATTGTTTTCACGAAAGGAATCGGGTGAAATATTCAAGCGATCAGTTAAATAAGTATATGTATTGTTTTTCCTTGATTCAATTGTATCCCCCCAATAATCCCACCTCACCATTTTAACTACGATGTGTTAAACGAAGACAGCATTTTCTTACCGAATTCAATTTGCGCGAATGCAAAACGTTCTAATTCATGAAAATCAATTCGATCAGGCAATAAAGTTAATGGATCGATTTCTTTTCGTCTTAATTCATGGGCCTTTGTTAATAAATAATGAATGTAAACTCTTGGGTTTAAATCATTAATGATTGCGCTGATAATCAAGGTATACCATAAAGCATGAATTTTTCCGCAATCTTCGTTGCCAATAAATAGCCAATTCTTTTTACCCAATGCAATATCTCGAATTTTATTTTCAATATAATTGGTATCGATTTCTGCCATACCATGTTGCAAATAAGCAATTAAGTAGGGCCATTGTTTTAGTGTGTAGGCAATTGCTTTTCCTAATTTGCTGTTGGGTAACGCCTTATCTTTGATTAAAATAAGCCATCGATGCATATTTTTTAAAATAGGTTTTGCACTTTTTTGTCGTAATCGTTTACGCGTACGATGATGGGCATTGGCTTCTTTAAGCCGCGCTTCTAATGCATATAATGGTTTCATGCGTTCGATCATTTCAGCGGCAATACCTTGGTTGTCACCACTGATTTTAACAACTTCACTAAATTTTCGCCTAGCGTGTGATAAGCACCCAAAACCAATAATGCCATCGCGATCACGTAGTGATTTATATCCCGCATAGCCATCTGTTTGAAGCAACCCATTAAATGTTTTAAGACGATTGTTAGCAACAGATCCTTCTCGCGTTAAGCTAAATTCAAACACAACCAATCCTTTGCCCACATTGGGAGCAAAATAAGCCCATACGTAACCATTCTTGTTTGTCTCAAGTACTTTAACCGGCGTTTCATCCACTTGTAGATAACGATGTTTTAAAATAACCCACATCGCCTCATATATTTTTAATAACGCATCACCTGATGCCATCACCCAATTGGCTAGTGTTTTATCTGAAATGGTAATATGATTGTTTTTCATGATCTTGGATTGTCGATACAGCGGCAAATGATACTGATATTTATTTAAGACAACATCGGTTAATAAACTAGCTCCAGCAATCGCTTTGGGTAAAGGTGCAAATGATTTTGGTGACATGACAACTAAATCACAAGCACGACAACCATATTTGAAACGAATATGCTCAATGATGCAGTATTGGACAGGGATAATTTCTAATTGCTCTGATTTATCTTCATCAATCTTATGCAACGCATGACCACAACAGCTGCAATTTTTTTTATCCTCTGCCAGATCATGTATCATCGTATATCTTGGCAATTGAGAGGTCATGAATTGCCGACTACCTCTTTTTGCAATACCGCGAGTGTGCGATGCGACTGTGGTTGTCTTTTGTGGTTTTAGCGCAGAGGTGTTATTGGTATTTGCTGCCTCGCTTTTTTTACCAAATAAGCGTTCCTGCTGTAGATGTAATTGTTCTTTTAAGCGAGTAATCTCATCTTCAAGTGAAGCGACACGCTCATGCAGTTGATGGATTTCAACACCGCGCAATGCATAAGCTTCCTGTAATTTTTTAATATCATTGTTATTCATGAAAAAGAGAATAACACGACTATTTTTAATGATATTTTCCTGTTTTAAATGCGCTTTAACAGCATTTTATTTTTCAAGCAAATCCGCGGGTATTGGATGTTTTTTATATCATGGTAGAGAACAAAGCAGGCTTTGATGCAATGAGATTTACCTTAAGTGCAACAACATAATCTAAAGTAAAAATTCACACCAAAACCCTGTCAAGACTTTTTTCACTTTTTTAACTAAATTTATCATAATTTAATTCACGCCATGATTTCATTTTTTGCCATGGTAGGCCTGCTAATAACCATCCAAATTCATCTGACTGTATCTCGATAGCACCCGTTTCTTGATTAAAATTAAAGTGAAAACGTCCAACCTCAAGGCGTTTGTAAAACAATACAAACCCATTTTTATGCCACGACAACCCTTTTATTTTATCCTTGCTGCGATTAAAAAAGAGATAAATACCTTCTTGTGGATTTTGTTTAAGGCTACCCGTTATTAAATAACTTAAACCATCTACTCCGCATCGAAAATCAATGGCATTGCGATAGAGCCATATTTTTTTACCGTACAATTGTAGTTGCATACCCTAACTCCAAAAGAAATGACACTAAGCGATGCTCTGGCATATTGATGCTAAGCTGCATTTGATTTTGAAAGATTAAAGTCAACTGGGTGATATCCGTTTGTTTTTCAGAGGGTATTTTTTCTAAAACAAGCGGTGAAAAAA
>MGXX01000045.1 GCA_001801515.1 Gammaproteobacteria bacterium RIFCSPHIGHO2_12_FULL_38_11 | reverse complement strand
GAATAATAATTTCAACACAATAAATCATGATCATATAATTGGAGAGAAAATTTTATGAGACACACAAAAGTGCGTATTTATAAAGCCGTAAAAATAGGGAATTTATTGTGTCAGAGCATTTGATTATTTATCTTGATGAGTCGGGGGATTTGGGGTTTGATTTTGATAATTTGAACACCAGTCAATTTTTGGTAATTGCGTTGTTGGTTTGTTATGACAGTGATACCAACGCTAATACACTGCGATCTGTCAAAAATACCCTAAAAAATAAAGTATCTAAAAACATCCATGAATTGAAAGGTAGTGCCTTAGCTTTACCGATTAAAAAATATTTTTTAAATCAAATGCGAAAATGCACAAATTGGTATTTGTCGGCAGCCATTGCCGATAAAAAAACATGGTTACGAAATCACAAGGCTAATAATCATCACGAGTTAAAAAAGAAAGTGTTATATGATGAAATAGCAAAGCGTGTGTTTTCACAATTAACAGATGTTGATAGCGCTACTCGCATTGATATCGTCATTGATCGCTCAAAAAATAAAGATGAGATTAGTGAATTTGATAACGCTGTGATTGCTGCAGTTCGAGATAGGATTAATAAGAGCGCCTTGCTAAGAATAAGACATCGTAGTTCTCATGAAGAGCTTGGCTTGCAAGCAATAGATGTATTCTGCTCTGGACTTGGAAGAAAATATGAGAAAAACGATCTTGTTTGGTACTCGGAATTTTCTGACAAGATCATGTCAGAGACGATTCATAAATTTTAGATAAAAAAAAGACGGCCCCTTTCAAGCGCCGATCCAGAAGATCATCGCTGCAACCTATGGAAGCCGCTCCCCTCTGGCACTTGAAGGATTTACCCGTCAGGTGAAATTATAGCGCATCCTCAATTACCGAGCAATGAAAAATATTCACACTAAATCAATACGATGGCGCTGGCTATCAAGATTGTTGCGCTATAAAAAATTGAATAGCTAACTCTATTGATTGTGAACCAAAACCTGCAACCCAAAATGATCAACCACATCCAACAGCTTCATCGCAACAGAATTAGGTTTTCGCGTGCCCTGCTCCCATTGTTTTACTGTATTTGGGCTAGTGTTTAAGTAAGCCGCCAAAACAGGTTGGCTAATATCAAAACGCTTGCGTAATTTTTTAATTTGCGCGGGCGTGTATTCTTTCACTGGCGGCAAACAGAGCGCATCAAATTCAGCCATTGTTTTCGCATCATGTTTTTGCATCAATCAAACCTGCGCGATGCAGCCCAACTGCTGAATCATGCACTGTTTCTAATATTTTGTTAGGTTTTTTCTTTGAAACGCTATGTGATTTCATCAATGGCCTTAATACAACGCCTCCAGCCCATGCGCAGCAACTAAATTTAATAATTTCAACGTTGCCCCTGTTGGATGACGATCACCGTGCTCCCACTTTTTAATTGTTTCAGGTGAGGTATTTAATAATTTTGCAAATACGGGTTGGCTCACGTTAACTTTTTCGCGAATTTTTTTAATCTCACTCGCTTTTAATTCTTTAACTTCCGGAAAATAAAGTGCGTATGCTTTCAGCATTGATTCGTCAATTTTCCCCATTTTATGCAAAATGGTTGCCATTTCTGATATTGCTTCTTTAGCAACATCATTCATGGTTTTTTTAACAATTTTTTTATTGCTTTTTTTGATACTCATATCACTTAACCTCGATCAGTTCGCCTACTAAAATTCTTTTTCTTATTTCGGCATCCGTAGCATTTAATAATTCTTTAGCTAATTTTTTTAAAGTCAGTAATTCATCATCGCCAATATTATCTGTCGCACTTTTTGGATAGCCCAAAATAAAAATCGAGCGATCATCGCGACGAAACGCGAGCATTGTTCTAAAACCTCCGCGTTTACCTTCACCCTCTCGGGCAACACGCTTTTTAAAAAGTCCGCCGCCCAAATCACCCTCTACTAAACCACGAGTAATTTCATTGACCGCCTTTTTAAGTGATGCATCTGAAACCCCTTCGCTTTTAGCCCAGCGATGAAATGACTTTAACTTAAGTATCATCATGATATTATTTCCTACGCTTAGTATAGTACATTGTACTATATCATTCAAAAATTTGTAACTTTATGATTTTAAATTAAAATCTCTCTTTTACCTTCTTCATTTTCACCACTCACAACCTCCTCTTCTTCAAGTTGCTGCATCAAACGAGACGCTCTAGTATGACCTAATTTCAATTCGCGAATAAATAAACGGATCGATGCCTGTCCCTTCTCTTTGATCAAATCAATCGCTTTTTCAAGCATTTCATCTTGTATCTGATTTTCACTTTGCATGGTGAGTGACGTTAGCTGAATAAATTTTGGTGCTGGATATTTATTTTTTGTTTTTGAAATAATTTCTAATAATTCACCATGATCAAGATAAGCCCCATGAACACGATTAATCTCACTGCCTTGTTCAACTAACATGTCACCATCACCCAGTAATTGCTCCGCTCCTCCTTGATCCAAAATAATACGTGAATCAATTTTTGATGTTGTTTTTAATGCAATTCTTGCAGGGATATTGGCTTTGATTAATCCTGTAATCACATCAGCACTTGGTCGTTGTGTTGCGAGAATTAAATGTATTCCACAAGTTCTCGCTTTCTGTGCAAGACTCACAATCAATGTTTCAATTTTTTTATCTGCTAAAAATAAATCTGAAAATTCATCGATCGCAATTACAATTCGTGGCAATTTTTCATTTTGTGATTTGTTAAATCCATCAATATCACGCGTACCATTTTGCATAAAAAGTTGATAACGACGATCCATTTCATTCACAGACCACGCCAATGCATTTGATGCGACAGTCATATCGGTTATCACAGGCAACATCATATGCCCTATTGCATCAAAGCAATTAAATTCAACCATTTTTGGGTCAATCAAAATTAGGCGCAACACATCTGGAGTATGTTTTAAAATCATACCGGACAACATCGATAACAAACACATTGATTTACCAGAACCAGTAGTCCCAGAAACCAATAAATGCGGCATTTTGGATAAATCCCCTATCACAGGCTCGCCACCCACATCTTTTCCAAAAATGAGCGCCAGTGAAAATGGGGATTCTTGAAATGTTTTCGATGTATAAATGCTATTGAACGTTACTGTTTCACGATTTTTATTTGGTAATTCCAGCGCGATTTCTGGTCTTCCATCAATATTTTCAACGACACGACAGGATGCAAGCGACATGGAGCGAGCAATATCACGATCCAAATTCGCAATGCTACTTGATCTCACTCCGGCCGGCAGTGATAAAAAATATCGCGTTACAATCGGGCCTTTGAGTTGATCAGCCACTCGAACACCCGCAATACCAAAATGCATTAAACAGGTTTCAATTTCATGCATTGGCACACTTGAGTGTACCGGTAATGTTCTTGGAATATTCCAAGGTCTATCCATTGCAACATCCCATGTGCGATTTTGATTTGAATAAACCGAAATTGGTTTTACGTATTCTGCTGAACCAAAATAACTATCCTTAATTTTTAACGCCATTTCTTTTAGTGAAAATGGGGAAATATGTTGCATTGATAAAATACCTAACGCCATTAAAAAAAGACTTGCGCCAATGCCGCCGCCAATACTCATTAGCTCAGTTGAAATGCTTGCGCCAACGCAACCAAATTTTCCAAACCAAAATACACTTGCAAAACTATCTAAACAGGCCATAAAAACAACAAACCAAATACCGCGAAATAAGCACTGTGAATCATTGCAAAAAAGCGATATTGAAAATGCGGCCAAACAGACAGGAATAAAAAATTTCGCATCACCCCAGCAAATCGTCAATGTGTTGGCACACCACTCCCCTAATCCGCCGCAATGCACTGAGTTGATCAGGCAGAAAAAAAGAAATAGTGAAAATGTAAAAAGTGATATTGCCGTCCATTCTTTTGCGAGCCATGTATTATTTATCTGCATTATGATCAGCCTCACTACTATTAACGAGCTCAATCAATAATTCAGACAGTTTGTCCTTTGATGATTTGATCGCTTTTTTTAGATTTCCTTTTGCTAAAAACTCCCTGCCCGTTTCAAATGCAGTGGCTACACAGGCAATATAACTTTCAGAAAATACTTCCGATGGATGGGTGGATAGGTTAGCGCCTTGTGGCTCCAAGTTTTTCAAAAGCAGCATTTCTTGAGGTGTAATCGTTTTTGATAAAATATTAAACATGCTGATCTCCACTATTTTTGGAGATCGGGTTACGATCGTGTTGAAGAAATGCGGTTGAAACCGCATAATGGATGCCATCCATAGTTAACTCCAAATCAGTTAGTTGTGGCTAGTGATTTAAGGGTGTTCGCGCACCCTTATTTCACGCTATCCGTAAATTTTTACTTCTTTAATCAACTCCAGTAATTCTTTAACGGGTGTTTTCTCGCCCTTCAAAAAAAGCGCTCTTAAAATTGTCACTTTGGTTATTCGTGTTCTCATCCCTTCTTTTTCGGCAGCCTTTGTAATTTTCTCAATCAAGGCATCCAACCTATCCAGGTCATTTTCATTAAATCTGTATGTTCTCATACTAGCATTCTCATTTTTACAATTCAATATATTTTCATTTGTAAATACAAATTAAATCATGCTGTCAATAATGTTTTTAATACATCTGGCCAAATATTTTTCTCAAAATGCTCTTTCGCAAAATCCTTGGTATAACTTTTTTGGACAAGCACATTATTTGTTTTAACTGCATGCTCCCATGCCATACTCGAATTTTTCCATGCAGCAGGAACCAATGCGATCGCTTGCTCGTCAGATAAACTTGCAAAATAATACTCAAATTTTGGTTCAAAATACTGCGCTGCTATTTCTTTTCGCTGCTCAGCAGCTATTTTTTTTGCTTGCGCTTCTTTTAACGCCTCTACTTGTGGATCAATAAACACTTCGCCATTTTTTAAGCTTTCCAACAAAGTCGCTATTTTTACTTTTCTGTCATAAATGCCTGAGGATGGTTTTTGAATATAATTATTCAAACCGATGGTGAAATTGTGAATGGATGTTTGAACATCTTCCGGTGTAATTAAATCCCCCGCTTCTGCAAATACAGTTTTGATTTGAGCAAGACCAAATCGTTCGCTGAAAATGTTTAATGTTTTTTGCAATTCAGCATATTCAATTTTTTTCCAATCTGCTGGTAGTTGAGTAGTAGTATTTTTATTATTTATATCACTACTACTACTAAGGATTTT
>MGXX01000044.1:1478-5838 GCA_001801515.1 Gammaproteobacteria bacterium RIFCSPHIGHO2_12_FULL_38_11 | reverse complement strand
CTGATATGGCGATCAGATTGGCGCATTTTCTCGGTACTACACCCGAGAGCTGGCTTAACATGCAGCAGGCGTTAGATGTTTGGCAGTTAGAGAAAAAATACGCGCGGGTTTATGAGCAGATTGAGAAAGTGGCTTAGCTGTATTTTATTTCTGGTTTTTTTTATAAATTTTCTTTGGTGTTCTGTTCTTGATTTCAATGGTGCTAGTGTTCTCTGGTTTTGGTGCAATTCCCTCTACGGCGCAGGAAGTTCTTACAGAGCGCTTAACTAACTTTTCTCGTTGGATAAGGTCTTTCAAGTATGGGTTGGTTTCGATAAGTGTTTTTTTCATATATTCAATTCCGTCAAAAACATTGAGTGCCATGCTCTATTAGCTCATGGCACTCACCTTAAAGAATCTAGCACTTACTTGTATTGATCCCGACAGCCAAAAATGCCTTCGCAACATCTTTCTGGCTATAACCATAATCATGCGCCGCTTCAATCACGCCACAAGCAGCATCAGCGAAATTAGACGTTGGCGTCCAATAAGCAATATTAGCCTGTACCATGACGCTAAATGCTTTTTTAACATCCCATCCCTTACTTGTGCTTAGTAAGTAAAAGGCTTTATTGAATATGCCACAGCTAAAGTGTTCTTCAATGTAGTAATTGGGATCTTCAATATAATCTTTCATATGATCGATAGAGCAGATTCTAATCTTAAGTCCTTTCAGTTCGATATATGGAGGTAAGCCAATGCAATCATGGCGAGGGTTGTCTATATAACGCAAAGCATCTGTCCTCATTGTGATTTCTGATCCAACTTTCCAGTTGTTATTCTTCGTTAGATAATATTCGAATGCTTGCGCTGCCATGTCAGAAAATGCTTCATGTAAAGCTGCTGATTGAAGATTTGAGGGGCTAAGGTTTGAGTGCTGTGTTGTAAAACCGTGGCTAATCTCATGCGATATAATTGATTGTGATGCGAATGGGAGAAAATATTTGCGATCACCATCACCAAATGTTATCTCATTTACATCTTCATCCCACCATGCATTCGACGTGTCTTCATGTGTATTGATGACAATCCTCATGGGCAGATTGTTTGGATTGATGAGGACTGGCATTTTGAACCAGTCTTGATACATGGTATCTACTTTTCCAGCATAATATAATGCGTCATTATCTGGCGAATATGCTAAGAGATCAGTAGATTGATCAATATTATTCAAGTAAGCGTCATTATGATTTGGGTCTGTTTTTTCGCAATGGTATTGCACGATTGCATGATCATTCCTGATATCTTTCACAACAACCCGGTCGTTTTGTAGAAAGCATGTTTGTAGTGCGCTATCCCTAGAAACTGATAAAGTCGGAAAATTATGCATCATTCCATTATAAACTTGGCGACCGATTTTCTTGTTACCGCCGTAACCAGCACCATCGACAGCATCTAGTGTTTTAATGTTGTTCCACTCACTGTAAACTTCAAATGTTGAAGCGTCTAAGATGTATATTGGCTTGGCAGGCATAGAGTGTGATTTTGTGGAGACAAGACTAATCAGATATGCCCAATGCGCTTTATTATTTTTATCAATATAAATAATTTTTTGTGATTTCTTGTTTACAAGAACGGTTTTGTTGCCGGATTTCTTTTGATATAGATTAATAGCCTGATTTTCAGCTTTTTTCTGTTGATCTGCAGTATAAAGTAATGTTGGAGAGCGAGATAAATCTTCAGCGATATTTTTATATATTTTACCGTTCAACTTTGCATTTTTTATCAGATCAAACTTTACTGGGGAGCTTCCAAGGTGGGCTTGCTCAGTTCTGGGAATATGAATGACAGCATCAGCACCCCAAACAGGGTAGTCAGCATAGGTTTGCTGGACTCTAACATGCAATACATGATTAAAGTCTTCATAGCGTTTTACTTCTTTGAGGTTTGTATGGCGCAATGCTTCACTTTTATTTAAAGATTGTAAAATATCTTCTGTATGCCCACGAAGATTGATGGGTGTGGCGGCGTTGGCAACAGTAATAAATCCATTTAAAAGACCATATAAAGCCAGATACTTAACCAAACTAGAAGAGATATTCATTGGTATTCCTTAATTTTTTTCTATGGGTTCAGATAATTCGATTGTAAATGCTGCTGCGAGTTTTGCGAAATTTGTCATATGTGGGAGAGACAGGGTTGACATGGTATCCGCGCTTGTATGGACATTAGGATTGCCATCACAAATTTTTGATTCATATGCTATGGAAGATGGAATTCCAGCATTGTTCCATGATGCATGATCACTAAAACTATAATTGCATGTCGTATACTGGACTGGTTGCTTGATATAGACGTTGATTAACTTCTCAAGGAATGATGTTAATTCAGGGTTAACATAATCGTTAATTAGCCACATCGTTGGATCATTATTTTCTCTATAGCCGGTCATATCAAGTTGCAGAACAGCTGCGATGGGGATATTTTTATTCTTGAATTCAGTAACAACCTGCTCTGAACCTATTAATCCCCATTCTTCTGCGGCATACCAGATAATGTAAATTGGCTTTTTAAATCGGATATCTGAAGATATTAAGGTTCGAGCTAGTTCCAGAAGAGTAGCTGATCCGCTTCCATCATCGTCTGCACCCGGTTTAATTTCAGAATGTCCTAGTATATCTACAGGCAAAGTATCTAAATGAGCACCGATGACAATACCAGGATCATTGCTTGTGCCGATCTTTACAATAACAGAAGGCTGTATCAGTTTTTCTCCCGCATTACTTCCTGAGTCAACGAAATAAATGTTGATATCATTGCGACGATTAACTTTAGCTATTTTTTCAATTTCATCTTTAATCCATGTCGCAGCCTTTTGACCATTTATCGAATTCGCCGAGCGATCTTCATAACTGACCAATTTAGTCAGGTAAAATAAAATATTTTGTGGATTCATTTCGCCAATGAATTTATCCACTTGAAGTGGATATTTGATTTTATATGCAGCCTGAAAGCGCGGCATTACATGCTGTTTCAGTACATGAGGCTTGTGTGTGTCCTTCCAGCGCTGGATAGCTGATTTGGCTGCGTCATGTGTTGATGGATCTGGTAATGCGAATAAATTGGAGCTTGTTAGTGCTGCCGCAAGCAAAACACAGAGAGTATTGGCTTTTATCTGTTTTGGTAACATATTCATGGACTCTTTATGTTGGTCGGTGGGTGAAATCAAATTGATAACCGTGATGCCATTTCGAGTGTGCTTTCATTGTTGATGTTAGGACTCCTCGCTTTATATATTCATTTGTTAGATAGCTGGCTATGGCTGGATTGACTTCATTGGCATTCTGTAAAGTGATTTGTGCTACTTCAGAATAGGTATATTCCTGCTTTTTATTTAACATCGATAGTGTTTTCACATAAATGAGTTTTATCGATTCTGCACCGAAGTTTATTGCAGCGAACCACAATGGTTGATTGATGGCATCTGAGGTGGTGTAAGGATTTTCTGATCGCATCCATGCTTCCATATCAGGATTAGTTTTGGCTAGCTCAAACATATCTCTGATTTGTTTTATTTCAGCAGGATATTTTCTTTCTGTTATAGGATCTTCAATTATTCTTTCTAGCGTGTTCCGGTACGTAATGATGTAGTCAGGGAGACGAACAAATAAATTAATATCATAGGCAAAAGCATAGCCATCGTGACGACCAATGATCGAGTCACCTGAGTGTAATGCCGCTAACAGATTAGCACTGCCTTCTGACAGACTGTCACTATTACAATTTTCGCACTCCTGATTTGCCACTGCTTGTACCCAATGACCTATTTCATGTTGAATAAGAGATGGATCAGGTGCAGTTTCTGGATAAGTTACACCTCCTGTTGCAGTACCAGTGCTTGGATGGGTCGCATTTTTTAATACATGCCATGACAACGTTTTTTTGAGCGGGATACCTAATTTACCAAAAATGCGATTGTAGTCTTCGATTTCCTTCACCGCATAATAGAAAGTGTGCACAAAGGCAAAGCGCGGGTCGCTCATATGGTAGCAGTAGCGTCCGCTTTCGTCTGGCTGCAGATTCGTGGGCTTATTAGTAAACTGGAACTGAGAGGTTTGCAGTGTGCCACCCTTAAATTCGGGTAGATCAACCTCTATAGAGATGGGTGTTGATTCATGAAATATGGCAACACATCCTTTATGTGGCTGAGCCCAAGCCGACAGGGAGGCTGTAAAAAGTAGTAAAAAAACTGGGTTGCGAATTTTCATAACACTATCCTTAAGATTTTTTATCCATGTCATCGTGAGGGCGATACTAACTAAATTGAATTGAGAGTCAAGTGAACAGAATTGAGCGGTAGAATATTGACTACATTGTCTGT
>MGXX01000044.1:650-1472 GCA_001801515.1 Gammaproteobacteria bacterium RIFCSPHIGHO2_12_FULL_38_11 | reverse complement strand
CGCATATATTCACACACCCTGATAGACACAGGCACATCATTATTCATCTGTATGGATACTGGTAGACGATTATTCATTTTTGGCATGATTTAAAACAGTTTTAGCCATTTTCATGTGAATTCCCATCTAAAAAAGCTAATTTTCCAATGATTTTCACCCAAAACCCGACCCACTTTTTCGGAATTGTAGTAAAAAATGTAACACTAGATAGGGTTAAACAGTATCAGGATAGGTTTAGATAGGGTTCAACGGTAGTATTCGCTGGTTTTTATGTTACACCGTGTCAGGTTTTTCCTGATATGAAAAATAATTCATACTGCCTATACTGACAAAACTGCTGCATAAGCGGACTGTAAATAATAATTACAATAATAAGACAGGTACTATGACGAACATTAAAAAGCACCCCAAGCCTGATTATAAACATTGGGCAAAAGCTGAAACGTGGAGTCAGAGCAAAGCAGCATTGTTATTGCATGGCATCGATCCTGATAAATATCCCAGCCTGAATCTAGGCATGAAAGAAACGCCGCCTGAACTTGATGCAGCCAAGAAGACATTCAAGATTATTCGCAGTATTCCTTGGATGGAACGACATAGAGAATACTATTATCCCAATGTTGGTATTAGTCCTGTGGCTATTCTTGCAGAAGCGAGGCTGAAAAATTTGCCGTTTCCGGCGCCACTGAGAAAGTTGATTCAAAAAAGATTTGAAATAGAAATGGAATTTAAAAACCTCGTACATCCTAAGACCCATATAGAGCATGTAGGTAATCCTAAGATTACGTCAGTAGCCAGTCGTGAGCGCAATAATTATTTAAA
>MGXX01000044.1:0-571 GCA_001801515.1 Gammaproteobacteria bacterium RIFCSPHIGHO2_12_FULL_38_11 | reverse complement strand
CCGAGGCAGTCGAGCTGCTCAATCAAGAAGGTAAAACTGTCATCAATTTGTAATTACAAACCAAGTTTCGCAATTACGAATTAGCCTTATTTCATTCTGACATCATTAGCTTGTTTTCTAATAAATAGGAGCAAGCTAAATGAAATCTCAATTATCCCGTATCGATCTTATTCGTGAATATGAATCAGCGCCAGATTGCGCGCTGTTTTCACAAGAAACAATCGCTGCAATCCGTGACTGTTCACTGGCAACCATCGAGCGTGACCGCTGGATTGGTATCGGTGTGCCATTTATCAAGATGGGGCATCTGGTCAGATACCGCAAAACAGAAATCCGAGCGTGGCTCGATCAGCAGGTCGCGGTGCAGTCAACTTCTCAATTTAATCGAAATAAATAATTTGAGTGAGGTGTGGGTATGTCATTAACAAATATTTTTAATTCGTTTTATACCAAAACAGACAAACATGTCAGCCAAGAAATTGATTGGGGTGAGCCGTTGCCGTTACGCAATGAACTGCAACCGGTATTTCCACTGAGTCCAAGCAATTTTCCTGAGCCGTATCGTGACTGG
>MGXX01000043.1 GCA_001801515.1 Gammaproteobacteria bacterium RIFCSPHIGHO2_12_FULL_38_11 | reverse complement strand
GCCTCTTGTTTCATATGTAATTTTTTACTTAAGTCGGCTTGAGTGAGTGCAAGTGCTTTTCTTAAATCGCACAAGGTCATTTTTTCAGCAACAAGTTCTTTTGCACGTATATCGGTATGTGTCAGCGGATTTGAGACAAAATCTGGAATAAAATCAGAAGTAGAATTAAGCCATAACTACCTCTCTTTGTAAATTTATTTTTTTAATATTTTTTTCAAATTCAATTTTTGGTGGATTGATATAAACGGGTTTTAATTTTTTTAATGTTGGCATTTTGTGATTAAAGCGTGCCGGATTATTTGCATAAGCATTCAGTAAAACCTGATGTCTATTTTTTAAAATTTCTTCTGCTTGGTCAAAATGAATAGATGCTGGTTTTAAAAAAAAATGCCTGAATGATAATGCAGGTTGTTATACCAGTTAAAAAATTCACGACAAAATTGTTCAGCCGGTTTAATCGACTCAAATCGTTCTGGAAATGCTGGGCAATATTTGAGTGTTTTAAATTGCGATTCTGAAAACGGATTATCGTTGCTTGTATAAGGCCTGTTATGCGTTTTTAAAACGCCTATTTTTTCTAATAATTGTGATACCGTTTGTGATGTCATGCTGGGACCATTATCAGAATGTATGGTTAATTGACCAGGCTGAATACCATATTTTAACGTGGTTTTTTGAATAAGTTGTTTAGCAAGATGTTGACATTCGCGATCTGCAATCATCCAGCCAACCACATAACGGCTAAAAATGTCGATAATGACATAGAGGTGATATGATCTCGCCCCAAAATTTCGGACACTCAACTAAGAGACCTTTTGCTCTTCAAAATATATTGGGCTTAAATAGCCAAGTCTAGAGTGAAGGCGGTTTCGATTGTAGTACACATCGATATAATCAAACACATGATTTTTTGCAGTAGCGCGTGTTTGAAATCTTTCACCATGAATCGCTTCGACTTTAAAGCTGTGGTTCCAACTTTCCATAGCGGCATTGTCATAGCAATCGCCTCGTTTGCTCATACTGCAAATCAAGCCATGATCAGATCACAGCTTTTGATAATCATGCGAGCAATATTGACTACCACGATCTGAATGGATGATGACACCGCGTGGTCTCTTACGACGCCAAAGAGCCATTTGTAGTGCGTCGATGACAAGCGTTGCGGTCATGCGTTCTGATAATGCCCAACCAACGACCATACGGGAATATAAGTCCATGACGACAGCAAGATAGAGCCAGCCTTCATCAGTCCAGATATAAGTGATGTCGCTCACCCATTTCTCATTGGGACGACTTGCAGCAAAATTTTGCTGCAATAAGTTAGGAGCGACAGGGAGTGTATGATTGCTATTTGTTGTTGCCTTATACTTCCTAGCAGCCTTTGCACGCCATCCATGTAATCGCATGATTCTTGCAACACGATGTCTGCCAACAGGTGTGCCTGCTGCTGTTAATCGTTTAGCAATGCGTTTTGCGCCAGCACGCTGTTTTTCTTTATCAAACATGGCTTTGATCTGGTTGGCTAATTCAGCATTAGCTTTACCACGCAAAGATAATGGACGATCCAGCCAACCATAATATCCGCTGGGTGATGCAGGCAACACGCGGCACATCATTTGAATTGAAAAATGATCTTGATTTTCTTTGATCATGGCCCTCTGGTGAAGATTGGCGAAACGAAAATGAAGAATCATATATTGCGCTCGCTTTATTAAATAGAAAAATTCTAGCTGACGCTATGCTGCAATTTGGCTTTTCGCCCTATGAAAAAGAGTGGTGGCATTACAGCCATAGCAATCAAGAAAGTGATGAAGCTATGGATTTACCGGTGACGTCAACATTAAAAGGGCTGGGCGTTTGATTAAGATAATAACTCTGTTTGTAAAACGATTTCTTCGTTGGCATTCATTCTGATTACATTCTTATTTTCAAGTGTTTTAATAGCCACATTCAATTGGCCATCAATAAAATGTACGGCGGTTTCATCTTCCAGTGCAAGCCCAGGCTTAATTGCTGCTGTTGCTAGTTTATTTCTATAAACCGATTGTCTTTCACATTCGGAATCAAAGTGGGGACAAACGCTGCCGTCAATTAGCCCGAGTCCATTCACAACGCCAAGCGGCCACACTGAATCAGTAATCCCTTGCTCAAACCAGCAGATTCCGCCAGCGCTTACACCAGATAATATAATACCGTTGTTATAGGCTTCCATCAAAACCACATCCATTCCCCATTCTCTCCATAGCGCTAACATGCTTTTCGTGTTTCCGCCGCCAACATAGATAATATCTTGATTCAATATATGTTGCTTCCAAGATGCTTCAACACGCCCAAATAACGATATCCATGAAGGCTCAGCATGAAGTTTCACAAAAGTACTAAAAAATTTCACGATATAATCAGGGTCTTCATGGCTTGCTTGTGGTAAAAAGCAAATTTTTGGATTTTTTTTATTAACTAGAGATAACAAATACTTTTCTATTTTTAAGTTTCTAGTTTCGCTTGAAAATCCGCCACCGCCAATTGCAACAATTTGTTTCATGATTTTTCACCTTAGCCTAAATTATTTAAAAATATACCATAATGTGCTATTCTTTACAGCTAAAATACAGCCGTTAGAAAAGATGGAGTAACGCTCAATGACAAAATTAATCATTATTGCTACAGGCCTTGCCGCCACAGGAAAATCTACTCATTTAAAGGCACTTACTAAAACAATGCCAAACAGTGTCTATATGGACAAAGACGATATTAATGCAGAATTAGGTCAAAAATTTGACGCTGCCTCAGAGTATTATAGAACGGTCATAGCGCCGCAAACCTATCAAATCATGATTGCTCGCGCTAAAGAATCTCTTTCATCAAATGATATTGTCATTCTAGACGGCTATTTTGGAAATAAATTAACTGCGTCGACTGTTAACGAACTATTCTTAATGAGTGGCGTAAACGTGGCTGTTATTTATTTTCATTCATCTGCTGCAAAGCAACAATTAAGACTCGCGACAAGAAATGATCCGCGCGATAATGACAAAATAGGTGACAAATATTTACCGTATCGTTGCAGTCATCTAAGCGATCATGTGAGAGAGTTGGCCCAAGTGCCACATCTTTTCATCAATACTGAAGAAGATAGCAGTCTCGAACAAAATATTGTGAGCATCAATGATTATGCAACGCAATGCATAAGTGCAAAAACACAACTCTCTCACAAAATTATTCAGCGCAAAATCACCGAAGAAGAGGCACAAATAAGCGCTGAAGATTTTCAAATTCTACTTAAACAATATGAACAGTATGCCCGTTTTATAAAAACACATGAAGATGCTGATAAGTTTCCTTTCTGGAGTGCGCCAAAAGACGCTCTTATATCGGCGCCATCTAGTCATTCTATAGCGGGACCGTGTGGGCCTGGATATGGATTTTAAACATAAGCCGCATTTAGTGATGAGCATGTCTAATATCAATGATATTGTCGCTATTGTGCCGTTTTTTAGCTTGTGAGGCATAGAAATGCTCATATTGTTCAATTTATGCCATATTGTCAAACTTTGATATATAAGAGTTAGTTATTGACTATTTTATCGTCTATCGATAAAATAGTCATATGAAGCATCATCGCTATCTCGAAGTCTTAATCAATGAAATCTGCTTTAGTGCTGGCAAGATGGCTTTTGTTTCAGGGCCACGCCAGTGCGGCAAAACTACAATGGCAAAAATTTTACTGAAACAAAGAGGGGTTGGTGAGTATTACAACTGGGATGAAACAAAATTTAGACGCCAATGGACAAAAGATCCGCATGTTATTTTACCTAGCTTTTCAGGCAAAACTAAACCTCTTGTTATCCTTGATGAATTACATAAAGCGAAATTCTGGAAACGCAGCCTAAAAGGACTATACGATACTGAAGATTCTAGGTATGACATTTTAGTAACCGGAAGTGCTCGTTTAAACATCTATCGCAAGGGCAGTGATAGCTTGATGGGGCGCTACTATCATTTCAGATTACATCCCTTTTCTGTCGCTGAATTACTTAAAGGTAATAATTTTGTAGCTCCTGATAATTTAATTTCCATTCTTTTTTCAACGCAACAATCATCACGACATGCAGAGCATGCTTTAGAAAAGCTCTACCAATTTGGCCCCTTTCCAGAACCTTTATTTACTGCCACCGCAAGATCTCTGCACTTATGGCAACGTAACCGCATTGAAAAAATAATTCGTGAAGATTTACGTGATTTAAGCCGATTGCCTGAATTAAGCCAAGTTGAAATGTTAGTCAGCTTATTACCAGAGCGTGCTTCTCAACCGCTCAGCATTCAATCACTCAGTGAAGATCTGGAAGTAGCCTATACCACCATTAAACGTTGGCTAAATTACCTGAACGAGCTATATTATTTTTTTTCGTTAAAACCTTATGCTAAATCATTAGCGCGGGCTATAAAAAAAGAAAGTAAACTATATTTGTGGGATTGGAGTGAAATTGAAAACAAGGGAGCTCGTTTCGAGAACCTGATTGCTTCCCACCTGCTAAAGTACTGTGATTATTTAACTGATACTGGAGTGGGTGACTTTGAATTACGTTATCTTAAAAATAAGGAAAAACAAGAGATTGACTTTTTGATTCTACGTGATAAAAAAGTTTTTTTAGCAATTGAGGCTAAATATGCAGATGAACAACCAAGCCCTTCTTGGGGTAAATTGATGCCCCAGCTTAATTGTTTCTATGGCGTGCAGGTTGTTATGAAACACAATGTCTATAAAATTTATGAGTATCAAAATTATAAGATACTCGTTATAAGCGCTGCAAATTTTTTACAATACCTTATTTAAAATTGTGACTATTTTATCGACACACGATAAAATAGTCATTTGACAACTTTTTTGATGATCGAGAAAGAAACAGAAGAAATTGGCGAAGGCAGGAATTCCAACGGCTGTGCATTATCCTGCGGGATTGCATCAACAGCCCATAGTTTCTCAAATGAATGCTGCTATAGAGAAGTTATCTTTTTCTGTTGGGGAGTATTGTGTTAAGCGTGTTCCGAGTTAGCCATTTCCCAATGCTGTTTTGTTAGATCGATTCACTTATGAATTTACTTTGCGATATTTAGAGGACACATTTAAATCAATCAATAGCTTAATATTATTAATGCAACCCTCATTCCACTCTAAACCTACTTCATCTGCTGCAACCAACAACTCACATCAAGAGCCACATCATTACCATAGC
>MGXX01000042.1 GCA_001801515.1 Gammaproteobacteria bacterium RIFCSPHIGHO2_12_FULL_38_11 | reverse complement strand
GGTGAATACGATTTCAGGAAATTTTTCAAAAATCCAACGCATCTTCATTAGCTTAAGCCTCCTCGCAACGGTTTCAACTGCCGAATCTAGGATCATAATTTTATTTATGAGTTTGTGCAATACCGTGTTTTTGTCAATTTGAATTAGTTTGAACGGTGGTAATGAGATGTTATCTGATACGCTTTTTGGGGGCCATCCACATAAAAAATAATACAAAAATCACGGTGGAAATTTTTTGGCACAATGAGCGAGGCACGATAATGATCTTTTATGCAAACATGACTTGCTTGTATGCAAAAAACATCAGAAAAAGGAAATGACAGAAATAATTTTCCATTATTAATGCCGTCTGCAAATAAAATATTTACATTATCTAAGTCTAATTGATAAAAATAGTCACGTAAAAAATCATATTTGCCTTCAAGTAACATCAATTTTCCTGATTCACGACAGTGCAAAATAGCGGTAGATGCTGTTTTTTCCCAAACAACATCCCCTGTTGCTGTTTTTGTTTCCTTTGATTTATAATCGATTATTTCACGATTTAACTTCCATGAACCACATAAAGCATTAAAAAAGACAAATGCTGATAAATTCTTTTGCACAGTTAAACTCCGCGGTTGTTTAGATTGATATTATAGTCTGTTTATGTGAGGATTTGATAAAGGATTATCGTAGGTAAAATGATTATGCAATTTCACCAACCTAACACCGTAGAACGTCAAAAAATCCGCGAATTATCTGACCGACTCGTCGCGCTTCAACAACCCATTCGCATTTTAGATGCGATCAAGTGGGAAGATGACGTTAAAATTGATTTTTTTAATAATAAATTTCAACAATTACCTAAAGTAAATGTCGATTATTATAATAAACGTCCTTTACCATTTGACCCCGATGATTTAACAGCGCAATTTCACGTGTTAATTCGTGAAATTAAAAATGCACTGGGACATTATTCTGGCATTTCTAAAATGATGATTCGCTTATGCGAAGAATATTGCCAAGCAATTTTAATGATTAAATCTCGAGGAAAACAGCTGTTTTCTGAATTATCAATGGAATTATATGGCGCACCTGATGACGCATTTTATCCGAATGGTCCACGATTAAGTGATATGGGTACAATGCTTGGTGCAATATTAGAAAATTTAGTTAAAGAAATGGTCACTACGGTAGAAGATGAAAAGCGCTATAGTGCTGAAGAAGCGTTGCTGATCTTACAAAAAAAACTATCAGCGTATTTTCATCGTACTGATCATGTAACAGTGGCATTGAGTGATAATATCATTGCGGATGCATCAGCAGGTGCTGATTGTATAAAGTTAAACTGTAACGTACGTTTTAGTGACCGCGATTTACGTTATCTTGAGGTGCATGAAGGTTGGGTGCATGTTGGAACAACTTTAAATGGGCAGGCGCAACCTATTTGCACATTTTTGTCGAAAGGATCACCCACATCGAGTATCACACAAGAAGGTTTGGCGGTAATAACCGAGATTTTTTCATTTTCATCTTATCCCACGCGCATGTTAAAAATAACAAATCGTGTTAGAGCGTTAAATCTAGTGGCAGCTGGCGGTAATTTTATTGATGTTTTTCGATTTTTTCAAGATCAAGGCATGACGGATGTCGAGAGTTATCATTACAGTGTCCGCGTCTTCCGGGGAAGTACGCCAGACGGTGGGCCATTTACCAAAGATTTGTCCTACACCAAAGGATTTTTATTGATTTACAATTACATTCGCCTGGCTGTTAGGGAAGGGTTAATCGATCGTGTTCCGCTATTTTTCACGGGAAAAACGTTGATTGAAGATATTCCAACCTTGTATGAATTAAGCGAGCAAGGGCTAATTGCGCCAGCAAAATATATACCAAAGCAGTTTCAAGATTTGGCAGCATTGAGCTCATGGATGGGCTTTTCGCTATTCTTAAATCAGTTTGATTTAGAAGCGGTTGCGGCACATTATGGGTATATTTTAAGAAAATGAAACCCGGATTTCACCGGGATTCTTTAGGGACGTGCACGGAATAACTTTTACAACTGACATCCCCACATTGACGTTATCTTGATGTATTCTTCATTCGGAAATGTTTGAAATACTGACGAGTATTCCTGCACATTTCCTCAATCAGAATACATCAATCTAACGCCAATCTGGGGCGTCAGTTGTAAAAGTTATTCCGTGCACGTCCCTTATTTCTTTTGTTTTTTCCTCAGTTTTTTAGGACCGTGTGGACCTCTTCCTCTTGGCATAATTCGTCACCTTATCTATTAGTTTCAAGCACTGTATTTAACCCAGAATACGTTCTAAAATCAATAGTTTTGTGCGATCACCTTCAACTTGATACTATAACTGTGCACACGATTAGGATTGTTCAGCCCATGGATTTATTACAAATTGCGATTAATTTGACAACACTCAGTTTCTTATTGTTGATCGGTACTGTTTTAGTTGCAGATGGCTTTCAAAAAAGATTAGAGGATTTAGAATGAAGAAAATCATTCATCTGACCGCGTGTTTTATTTTATTTTTTACATTCACAGCATTTGCAGGTGAAAAATTTAAAGTTTATGCAAAAGCAGGCCATATTTATCTTTTCTCAAAAATACAAAATCACACTATCCAGATAACGCATTCAGGTGTGGCGCATAATCCAATTTTATCACCTAATGAAAAATGGCTTGCATTTGTAATGCGATCGAATTATCTAATCCCACGCGCATGCGCATTTTCACTAACAAAAACAGATTATGCCGACGAAGCTTGGATTGTTGATTTAAGTACAATGCATAAAAAAATATTGGTAGCTGTACACCCAGATTGTGATCATCCAAAAAAAGTAATGATTGACCCCAATGATTTACAATTTTCACCGGATAGCAAAACCTTGTATTTTGCAACGTCTGCATGGGCTACTTCTGGCGCCATCCATGCTATCAATGTTGATGGAAAAAATTTACGTTATGTCACTTATGCAAATGAATATCACGTCATTCAACACGGAAAATACCGCGGTGATATAATTGCTTATCAACATCGTTATCATGACAAAGGCGGCAGTTATGATTGGGACTGGTTATTTACTCCGCAAGGAAAACAAATAAAGCTTTATAAGAAAGAAGACTGAAGACGTGTTAATTTTTGCATGCCAAAATAATTCGTATAGAGCATAATGAAAAAGGAAAATGATGTGCCAAATTTAATTATTATCGCTGGTTGTAATGGATCAGGAAAATCAACAACAGCACCTGCATTACTTCGAAACGAGTTGCATATTGATGAATTTGTTAACGCAGATACTATTGCGCAAGGGTTATGTGCATTTCAACCAGAAAAAGCGGCCATTCAAGCGGGTAGAGTGATGCTTGAGCGCATCCATTTTTTGGCAAAGCATGATTTCAATTTTGCATTTGAAACAACGTTGGCCAGCCGAACATTTGCTCCCTGGATAAATCAATTAAAAAAACAAGGATATCAATTTCATCTTGTTTTTTTATGGCTTAAAAGCGCTGACCTTGCTGTTTCAAGAGTGAGTGAACGAGTAAAAAACGGTGGTCATTCAGTTCCAACTGAGACAATTATTCGGCGTTACACATCTGGATTAAAAAATTTTTTTAATTTATATAGGCCATTAACTGATTCTTGGCAAATGCATGATAATTCAAACAGCGAGCAGTTTAAATTAATTGCATCTGAAACTAACAATAATAATCATAGAAAACTCATTATTGAAAACACAATTTTATGGAATCAACTGTTGGAGAAATACAATGGATAAAAAAAATTATGCTGTAGATGACCGTATATCAAAAATCATGAATGATCCGCACAGAGTAAACAAGATTATTCAATCTGGCATTAATCAAGAGCTACTCAAACATAAGCGTAATGGAAATTCAATTTGTGAATGGGAAGATAATAAAGTTGTTTGGATTCCACCAGAAAAAATACGTGTTAATCAAGCAAAATAAGATGCATCAACGGTAGCTAAATGATGCCCGGGAACATTGACGGGGGTAATCTACCCATGCTTTTTAGTAATATTTCCTCAGCCACAATGCTTGTAAAAATTCTTCCCAGGGTAACGCAAGTATTTTTACACCATTTTCTGTTCCTAATAAGCGAGGGCGCGGTGCATTGCAAACGACTAATGCATGTTGTGGTTGATAATCACGGCAAAATGCGCGTAATCCAGTGACATCACTTAATGCGGGATTTTGCGTCATTTTAACTTCAATCGCACAGTTTCCATCATTTAAAATAAAATCTACTTCTAAACCATTTTTACTGCGCCAGTAATGAATTCCGTCATCTAGTTCGTGTAAACCCAAAAATGCCATTAACTCCATTAAAATAAAGTGTTCGAATGCGTCGCCTGCTTCAGTGCCTTGTAATGTTTCAATTTTTGTTTTACGTAAATAGGTTGCAACGCCCACATCAAATAAATAAAATTTAGGTGTTGCAGAAATAACATCCCGTTTCGCCCTTTTAAAAAAAGGAGAAATTAAGTACCCAATTAATGTGTCTTGTATAATATGAAAGTATTCCCGAACGGTTTTCGCATTAATGGCGCAATCTTTTGCAATATTAGTGTAATTAATCATTTGTCCATTGCAAAACCCTATTAAATCTATAAATCGTGCAAAACCAGGTAAATTTCGCACTAATCCTTCTGCTTGAATTTCCAGTGTTAGATAATCAGAAACGTATGCGCGTAGCATTCGATGTGGTTGATCACTTAAATAATGTGAAGGCAGTAAGCCATGATTTAATGCGCGAATTAAATTAAAATTGGCAATTTCCTTATAGACAAACGGGTAAAAATTAAATTTCCAAGCTCTGCCACCCAATAAATTGACAGCGCCCTGTTTTAATTTTCGCGCGCTAGATCCACATAGAATGAAATGACATTTTTTATTTTCTATTAGCCAATGTACTTCATTTAAAAGCGCCGGTATTTTTTGAATTTCGTCAATGATAATAGGATATTTTAGCGATGCTTCTGGCAAAGCTAAAATTTCTTCACGCAAAAGATGGGGTTGTGCTGTTAGGCGTGCCCACTCATCACTTTTCAGTAAATCATACCAAACTGACTGTTCGAAATGCTTATGAAGAAAGGTAGATTTACCCGTCTTCCTTGCGCCCCATAAGAATGCAGACTGTCTCACTGAAATATCAATTTTAGCTAATCTATTAATATTTAACATAATTTTATATTTCTATTCCCTTTAAGTTACCTTTAAAAGGAGTATGACACGTTTAAGTTATCTTTAAAAGGAGTATGACACGTTTAAGTTATCTCAAAAGCGCCCTCTTTTCATTCATTTTCTCCTTGTGGACTTTGCCTTGTTTGTTTTCGATTGGATTGATGCCTTTTATCAGCAAGCATTTTTCGTTTTGCTTTACGTGTGCGTTTCTTTTTTTGACGGCGAATTTTTTCGATCAATTGCTTGGTATCGCTTTTTTCTTTATTAATCAGCGTGTCAATCTTTTCACATAAGCGAAGACGTGCAAAGTAACGATTCATTGTACGAGAGCGATCTTGCTGGCACTTAACGGTGATTGAAGTTGGGAGGTGCTTGATCCACACGCAGGAACTGGTTTTATTTATTTTTTGTCCACCACTACCAGAGCCTAAAATAAATTTTTCCAGCAAATCAGCTTCATTGATGCCAAGCGATTGCATTTTGCGTAGCAACTGCGTCCACTTTTCTTTGGTGATCATTTTCCATAATCCCCTCCTTGTTTGTTTGACAATGCAACAATGATCAATTATTGTCAAGCGATTGAAGAGTTATAGCAGGGGAAATTATGTCCGAATTACGTCGTCAGCTTACCACGCGACACATATCCATGATCGCACTCGGGGGCACACTGGGCACGGGTATCTTTTTAACCAGTGGTTCAGCGCTTTATATTGCAGGCCCCTTAGGCGCCATTTTTGCTTATTTGATAATGGGCGTTATGGTTTATTTTTTGATGAACAGTCTGTGTGAAATGTCAGCTTATAAGCCCGTTTCAGGCAGTTTTTGCGAATACGCCAGTGATTATGTAAGCAAACCCTTTGGCTTCTCGATGGGATATAATTATTGGTTTAATTGGTCAATTACAATCGCTGTTGAATTAATTGCAGCCGCATTGGTGATGGGATTTTGGTTTCCGCATGTGCCACCGATTGAATGGTGCGTTTTGTTTTTTGTTGCTATTTTCCTATTAAATATTATTTCAGTGAAGGGTTATGGTGAATCACAATATTGGATGTCATTGATTAAAGTGGTGGCTATTTTAACTTTTATTGTTATTGGTGTGCTGGTTATTGTCGGTTTTAATACGCAACATAAAGCGATTGATTTTCATAACTGGAATCTAGGCCATTTTCACAATGGGTTTTCTGGTTTATTTGAGGTATTTTTACTGTCGGGTTTTGCATTTCAAGGAACAGAATTAATTGGTGTGGCAGCGGGTGAAGCAAAAGATCCAACGCGCAGCATTCCACGTGCAGTGAAACAAATATTTTGGCGAATATTATTATTTTATATCGTGATTATGTTGATAATTAGCTTAATTATTCCGTACACTGACCCCCGTTTATTAAATGTTAATAGTGATGTTGCACTCAGTCCTTTTACGATTATTTTTTCAATGGCCGGCATACCTTATATTGCCACTCTGATGAATTTTATTATTTTGATGGCGCTATTATCAGCTTGCAATTCTGATCTTTATTCTGCAACACGCATTTTATGGAATTTATCTTCCCGAGGCAGTGCACCGAAATTATTTTCAAAAATTAATCGCGCAGGTGTTCCTATTTCGGCTTTATTGGCGACAGCATCATTTGGATTATTGGCTTTTTTATGTAATTTTTTTGGCAGTGCTAAAATATTTTTAATATTAGTTAATATCTCTAGTTTAGCGGGATTTATTGCGTGGTTTGGTATTGCGCGCAGTCACATGGGGTTTCGAAAACATTATTTAATGGCGGGGAATAAATTATCAGATTTACCGTTTCAATCGCGGTTTTATCCATGGGCCCCCATTATTGCCATGGTTTTATGTGTCATTGTTATTTTTGGCCAATGGTTTGTATTAGTGGTTGAAAATCAAATGTCATGGGCATCGTTTATCGCAACCTATATTGGATTGCCTATTGTGTTTTTATTGTGGTTGGGGAATAAGTGGTATAGTTCAAGATAGCCTCAGGACGGGATGAGATTATCTGACCATATTTATAGCTACGACTGACATTGGAATCCTTTAAAATACGGATTATAATGCTTATACTGAGTCTTCACAGTAATTTTGTGAAACCTTGGCGAAAATAATCAAGGTATTCATATCATTTGTGAATTATAATATCAGTGTTCTTTTGCGGAGAGAGATTCAATTGAAAAAAGCACTGCCTATCGGCAAATCCACTCTAGAAAAAATCATAAGGGACAATTGTGTTTATATTGATAAAACGCAATTTGTTGCTCAATTAGTGAGATCAGGTGGTTATTATTTTCTCTCTCGTCCGCGCCGTTTTGGTAAAAGTCTGTTTGTCGATACGCTTAAGCAAGCTTTTCTAGGTAATAAAGCGATATTTAAAGGATTGTACCTGGAAAATCATTGGGATTGGGATGAAACTTTT
>MGXX01000041.1:30397-33948 GCA_001801515.1 Gammaproteobacteria bacterium RIFCSPHIGHO2_12_FULL_38_11 | reverse complement strand
GGGCGGAAGCCCTCGTGTGAACAGAGCGATTAAGATAGCACAGAAACGGGGGCGGAAGCCCTCGTGTGAACAGAGCGATAAGTTTATTTTACAGAAACAGCACAGAATATAGAGGACACCCATGGCAAAATCGTCAGCAAAAGTAAAACAGCATTACGGAACAGGCCGTCGTAAAACATCGACAGCGCGTGTGTTTTTACGTTCCGGAAAAGGCAATATCACAGTGAATACATTGCCACTCGAAAAATTTTTTGGACGTGAAACAGCGCGTATGGTTGTACGTCAACCTTTGTTGCTGGTTAAAGCGGAAAATCAATTTGATGTATTTGTTACTGTCAGTGGTGGTGGTGCAAGTGGGCAAGCTGGCGCAATTCGCCATGGCTTAACACGGGCATTGATTGCTTATGAACTTGATATTAATCCAGAAATAACTGGACAAGAAGGTGGAGAAGAATCTGCAGTTTGGCATCGTGCTTTACGAGTGGCAGGTTATGTCACACGTGATTCTAGGGCAGTTGAACGTAAAAAAGTCGGTCACAAAAAAGCGAGAAAGAGCGAACAGTACTCCAAACGATAGTGTTCAGCTCAGAGCCCCGGGCGTGAGCGAATGGAAGCTACAAGGAAAAATCGTTAATCTTGCGATATATTTTCTAATTTTTGCTATAAACTTTCTATTTTTTTAAGGAAGATCCATGACAGTAATCAAACGATCAGTAATGGCGCTTTATTCTGGTCCTACAGACATAGATAGTCATCAGGCGCGCATTGTGCTTGCTGAAAAAGGTGTGACGGTTGATGTGTTGAGTGTGGATGTGAGTCAACCGGACGAAGATCTTCTCGCGTTAAATCCTTATGGCAATTTTCCAACCTTGGTTGATCGTGATTTAGTGTTATATGATATTGATGTCATCATGGAATATCTGGACGAGCGGTTTCCTCATCCCCCTTTGTTGCCTGTTTATCCTATCGCACGGGCAAAAAGTCGCTTGATGCTGCGACGCATTGAAAATGATTGGTATAGTCTCGCAAGAATAATTGAAAATGATCAAATGAGTGATGTAAAAAAAGATGAAGCTAGAAAATCCTTGCGTGACATGTTGGTAACACTGGCACCCGTTTTTGCCGAATCAAATTATTTTTTGAGTGATGAATTTACATTAGTTGATTGTCGTATAGCGCCATTGTTGTGGCGTTTACCCGTGCTAAAAATTACCTTGCCCACTACTGCAAAATCAATTGATAAATATCAAGCGCGTGTTTTTGAGCGTGATGCTTTTCAAGCGAGTTTGACAGAGGTTGAGCGCGAGATGCATGAATAAAAAATATCAGTACCGATGTGAATGAGCCTCAGAACCCCGAGCGTAAGCGAGTGGAAGCTACGAAGCACGAAATTAAATTTTAGAATAAGCTCGATATTTGTGATGCATTGATATAACTGTAAAATATTATTCACTCCCATTATTATGGAGTAACCATGACCCCCAATCGACCTTATTTTCTACGCGCATTAAATCAATGGATAGTTGATAATGGAATGACCCCTCATTTGATGGTTGATGCGACACAAAATGGTGTTACTGTTCCTCAGCAGTTTGTCAAAGATGGTAAAATTGTTTTGAACATTGCGCCAGATGCCATTATTAATTTATCGATGACGAATGACTGGGTGAATTTTGATGCACGTTTTTCAGGTGTTACACATCGTATTCGTTTACCTATTATGTCAATCACTGCCATTTATGCGGTAGAAAATGGTCGTGGTATGGTGTTTGAATATGAAGAAACAACAGGTGATGGTGAGCCACCGGAAAATACGCCGCCTTCTGGTGGTCGCCCTAATCTAAAAGTTATTAAGTAGAATGGTCGAACCCCTTTTGAAAAAACGGGTCGATTTTGCGGCAGCAAAACCGGGGGGGATTTTACTGCCTATAAACCCACTCCGCAAAAAAAATAGCACCCAGTCCCAAAATAAATCCGCCCGTTACATCTGTAAAATAATGCCAACCTAAAAACACGGTCGCGGCAATTAAAACGATATTATAACAAAGCATGGGATAGAAAATTATTTTTTTTCCAATGCAAGCGTAAGTCAGTAATATCGCCCAAATCACATGAAACGAAGGAAAAGCAATCAGTCCACCTTTTGCAGTAGTGACTTTTAAAAAATGATGCACTTGATAAAATCGCATTGATGTATCGTGTTCGGCCAATGAAAAATAAGGGCTGTGTAAAATGCCCGACGGCGCCATAGTGGGAAAAAAATAATAAATCATGCCGCCTATAAAATACGAAAATAACTGTGCGATAAAAAATATGCCTAAAGATTTCCGCGCATTAAAAATCGCGAGGGAAAGCGGAATCAAAATTAATTCTAATGATATGCTGTCATAAATAAAATTCAGAGCGTGATGAATGTGAGGGTGATTGTGTGTCCACGCCATCATCGCCGGCGTATTGATTCCCATCCACTGATCAATTTTTACGAGCGTGTTATCTATTGGTGAAAAAGGCGTTGCTTGCAAGCCATTAGCCCAAATAAGATCAATAAAAACAGTCCAGAAAAGTAATCCCATTCCCCAGATAAAAGTCGATGATCGTGGTAATTTAGTTCTGATAAACATACCGTAGAATAAACAAAAAGTGCTGAATGCAAGTGTGAGAATACCTGATGTTATTGAAATGCTGGGGATATTGGTTGCAAACACGGGCACGGTTGTAAAGTGAAAATCCAGTTGATTAAATGCAACTAATATGACGGTTACGATTACACCAAAAGACACCAGCATAACAAAAATACGGTCTGGAAAAGTAGTGTATGTTTGCCAAAATTTTCTGATAGGGTTCACGGGTGGTTGTCCAAAATGATTAAATTGTAACATGCGATTAGTGTCAGTGTGAGTGTGAATGTGAGATAATTTCGTAACCGTCAAGAAGGTAAGCAATCATGCCAGCACCAAAAATTGTAAATGCAAAAGCATTGATAGCCATCAAGGGCTTTGAAATCACGCCTGTTAGATTTAAAAATGCTGGAGGTGTTATAGCGCAAGTTTCAATTGATCCTGCGTTACCGCTGGGTCTTCAGTTATCGCTTCACAATAAAACATGTGTTCTAACAGGCACGCCGTTGCGGCTATCCGCGCCTGCAACTTACACGATTACGGCTAAAAATACAGATGGTGATTGCAAGGCCATTCTTGAAATTGCTGTTACCGAAGCGCCGATTAAAACACAACGTGAAGCGATTATTCAGGTGCACGATCAGCGTCATGATCTTGATACACCTCGTTCACAAGTTGAAAACGCACCAAGTGATGGTGCGATGATGCAGTCACACATTAAACCCCATGAGAAATTTTTACAGCAGCCAACAGGGGATGACAAGCGTTTATCACAGCAAGCGGCGAATAACCCTGAGGCAGAAGCGAATGCGAGTGCAAAACCAGAATTAACACCGTCACCCTCTCAGCAACATCAAGCACGCGCAGTGAATGCAGCGCAACCGAGTGCGCCGACACCGTCGCCGATACCGGGGAAATAAGGAACATGTACGA